>CAIOHW010000093.1 GCA_903858195.1 Oligoflexia bacterium
GTCTGGCGCTCACGCAGGCGCTTGGTGGCCAGTTCGTAGCGATGGATGAGCTGCTCGCGTGCCTGGTCAACCTTCATCCCCGAAAGCAGGTAGTTGCTGATCTGGAAATGAACGAGTCCGCGAAGCAGCGACTTCTTTTCGTCCAGGGATCGGGGAAACTTGCGCTTCTCGGGGTCGAGCGACACCTCGGCGCTTTCGTCCAGCACGTAGCCCTTGCCGAGGAACTCGCGAACATAGTCCTCATTTTCTTTCGAGCGCCTGGCCATGAGTCCGTAAGCGTCTTCCAGCGTGCGGCAGTCGCCCTTTTGCAGGCCAGAAAAGACGGTGGGAAGCGACTTTCGAAGCTGCGTCACATCCTCCTCGAGAAGAAGCTGTTTGGAGGGATCCAGATTCTTGATGATCTGCTCGACCGTATTGGCGCGGATCGAGTCGGTCAGCGCCTTGTGCGAGTAATGCCCCTTGAAGTAGGCCCCCATGAGCTGCGGGAGGTGACTGCAGCTCAGGCCTTCGCGGAATGCACCGGTCTGCAGGCCGGCCGCCTGCGCTGAGGCGACCAGTGAGACGAGTGACGAGGCGGCAAGCCAGAATGAGCCCAGGGCACGAAACTTGTGAAAGTTTTTCATCATGCCTATTTTGCGGACTCCGGGGCATCGGAGCAACCGGAAGCCAACCCGTCTGGCGGAAAAAACTCCCGATCAATTTAGGCCGTCAATTTAAGCCGTCAATGAACCGATGCTGCACCGGATGGGGCGGCACTCACCTTGCCGAGCGCCGGAAACACACGCAGAGCGTTGTCACGGAATACCGCCTGCCAATGTTCGCGTGGGATCGCCCGCTGAAAAGCCTCCAAGTACGACTCCATGGGCGAAAGCGACCAGTCCGTTCCGAACATGAGCTTGGACGGGTCTTCGACATAGCCAAAAATCCATCGCAGCGGACGCACCAGGTACTCATCCACCTGCTGGCGAGGGAGCTTGGCGAGGTCGCCGATCAGCAGAGCCGAGCCATCGAGGTAGACGTTCGGATTCTTGTAGGCCACCTCGGCCGCTGACTCGATCCAGGGATTGCCGCAATGGGCGATCACGAAGTTCACCTTGCGGTGCTCGACGGCCACCTCGTCGATGGTGAGAGGGTCGGCGTACTTGACCTTGCCGTCACGGTCGAGCGTGTCTCCAGTGTGAAACACGACAGGCACGCGGTGCTTCTCTGCGGCACGATAGGCAGGCTCATAGACGGGGTCATAGGCATAGCGCGAGATGTAGCCCAGATAGACTTTGATGCAAGAATAGCGGCCTGAAGCAAGGCCCGCTTCGAGGAGCCTCTGTTCTGACACCCCGAACTTCTCACCCACCCCGAAGCAGTGGATCACGCCCCAGCTTTTGAGGTCCTCGTAGCCGCGTTGTCCATTGTCACCGGTGTGGGAAACGGCTCCGGTGATCCCGGCGCGCTGCATCTCGGTGCGAAAGGCGCTGCGCTCGGCCTCATTGTCAAATTGGGCGTGCAGGTGCGCATCGATGATTCCTCCGCGCACGACCCGCCTCACTTCGTCCGCGCTCCCTTTCGCCGTTCCGGCAGAACCGGAAACGGTCGAACACGAGAGGCATGTACTTGCAGCGAGGGCGGACAAAATGGCGAGCATGGGCTTCATGCAACCCCTTTACCATTCCTCCTTTACGATTTTAAAGACCTGCTGCTAATCACACCGCATGAACGAGTGGCGCAGGATCATCGAGGCATCCGAGCCGGATGCCTTGGCCCGAATCGACGCTTTTCTATCGATCGAGGCGCAATCCGGAGCCCAGATCTTTCCGTCTCGCCCTGAAGTATTCCGGGCGCTCGATGACGTGCCGCCCGAAGCGGTGAAAGTCGTGATCCTGGGGCAGGATCCCTACCATGGCCCGGGGCAGGCCATCGGCCGGAGCTTTGCCGTACCCAATGCCCTCAGGCCCAAGCCCCCCAGCCTGCTCAACATTTTCAAGGAGATTGAGGCCGATCTCGGCACACCGCTCGATCGCAGCCAGTCAGACCTCTCGGGCTGGGCATCTCAGGGAGTGCTATTGCTCAATACCGTGCTCACCGTCAGGTCAGGTGAGCCTCTTTCGCACCGAGGAAAAGGCTGGGAGCAGGTGACCGATCGGATCCTCCTTCACCTGCGCACGCTTCCTCAGCCGATGGTCTTCATGCTTTGGGGATCTGAGGCCCGCGCCAAGCGAAGCCTGATCGAGCCGTCCTCCCACGCAAAAGCCGGAGATCCATCGCCCGCTCGCCTCATCCTCGAGGCTCCCCACCCCTCACCGCTTTCGGCTCATCGGGGGTACTTGGGGTGCAGGCACTTTTCAAAGGCAAACGCATTTCTGCCCGTGCCCATCGACTGGGCCCGCACGCTTCATTCGCAGTTGAGGTAGGTGGCCCGAAGTTTTTCCCGGGCCGGAAGTTCACTGCATCCCACGCTCCTAGCGGCAGTCACGGTGCCAACCTGGCCGGTCTTCGGCGAGCAACGCAGGAGCTCGGCTCCTGAGACACCGAACATGGATGACTCCAGATAGTAGTAACGCTCATCGGGCGTTTTCATCAGCAATGACGCGGGCACCTCGCCCGAGTCGCGCACAAGCGAAGTCACACCCGAAAACCCGACGAGCTCCAAGCCACTGCGAGGATCGCGGGTCAACACGCTTCGACCCACAAAGCTCTCAAGCGCACGGGCGCAGGCGACTGCGGCCGCATCATCCGAGGCCTGTGCCGTTGCAACGGAAGAAAGGACCCCGGTCGCAACCCAAACCGCCACCCCAACGCTGAATACGGATTTTTTCATGGCGCCTTCATGCCACATGATGCCGCTATGTGTCAAAGATGGATAAAGTTGCCCCCGAACGGGGACTTTCCATGCTAACCCGACGCCATGTCCCGCGATCTCCCCTGCAGCCTCTCCACGCGAGTCAACCATCCCCCCCGCCTGCGCCTGAAGGAGTGGAACCTCCCCTCGGCGCAACCCATATTTCAGGCGGCCAAGTTCTCAGTCGATACGCTCGATGGCTGGGTGGAACGATCCAACGAGGCACGCGAATCCGGCGAAGAGCTCTTTCTTTACTCCCGCATCTCAAACCCCACCCTCCGCGAGCTTGAGATGCTGCTTGCCGAGCTCCAGGGGCGCGAGGACGCGATCACTTTTGCCTCCGGAATGGCTGCGATCTCGGCAAGCCTCCTGTCGCTGGTCTCAAAAGGTGACGAGATTATCCTGTTTCGCGAGTCCTACCAGCCCTCACGAACGATCGTGAAATCCATGCTGGGGCGCCTCGGCGTTGGACATCAGCTCTTCTCGATCACGAAACTCGGGGAGCTCGAGCAGGCACTGGCCACTCCGGTCCGGGGCGGCGGAAATCGCATCCTCTTTTTTGAAAGTCCCACCAACCCGATCTGCCGCGTGGCGGATCTCGAGCGCATCTGCCGCCTGGCGCGCGATGCCGGCGCACTCACAATCCTCGACAACACTTTTGCAGGCCCACACCAGCACGGCGAGTTTCCGGTCGATCTGATCCTGCATAGCCTGACCAAGTATGCAGCCGGCCACGGCGATGTGACGGCCGGAGCCGTGATGGGCTCGCGCGCTCTGGTGGCGCGGATTCGCGAAACCGCGATCCTGCTCGGAGCCACTCTCGATCCGCATGCTGCGTTTCTCATCCAGCGGGGCCTCAAGACCTACGGACTGCGCTATCCCGCCCAGTGCAGGGGCGCGCTCGAAGTGGCGCGCTTTCTTTCGTCGCATCCGCGGATTGCGCGGGTCTTCTATCCGGGGCTCGAATCCGACCCGGGCCATGCGACTGCCCGCAGGCAGATGAAGGACATGGGTGCCGTACTCGCCATCGAGCTCAAGGAGCTCGATGCAGGAGCCTTTGTCTCCAAGCTCAAGCTCTTTGCCTTCACGGTGAGCCTCGGAGCGACCGAGTCGCTTGCCACCCCGGTGCTCCCCCTCTACGGAAGCGACCTGACGGCAGACGAGAAGCGCGAGTGCGACCTGACGACTCGAACCGTCAGGCTTTCGATCGGACTTGAAGATCCGACCGATCTGATCGCTGATCTGACGCAGGCCCTCGACTCCACTCAGGTTTAGTCTCCGAGCGCGAGCTGCGCAACCGGTGCCAAACGGATGTCGGAGTATCCGTCTACGTGAGTTGCACCAAAAGGCATTGCGCAGAAGCATGATCGCCGTAAACTCTTCTGATCCGAACTCCCTCGGGTGAAACTCAAACAGAAGCGTGGCCCAATACCCAATGACGACACCCCAAACACCAGCATTCGAACAAGCCATTCTCAGCAACCTGGGAGACATGTTCAGGCGCAATTCTGAACTCCAGTTTTCAGGTTTCTTTGACCTCAAGGGAGTGACCGCATCCGAGCATGCAGTCCCCACGAGCCGCGTATTTGGACATCTCTTTGGTGCCGTGATCGTGCAGGGCATCGACTTCAGGCTCACGATCAAGCTTCATTCGGACATGCGCCCCCTGCTCCCGCTTTGCGCGCGCAACATGCAGACTTCCGCCGACAAGATCAGCGAAAAGATGGTGCGAGACTTTCTGCGCGAGCTTGCCAACCTGCTGGGCGGAGCCATGCGCACGGATCTGGCCAAGTGCAAGGTGAACGCAGGCCTGAGCCTCCCCTTTTCAAGCCGGGGCTTTGATGAAGTGTTCTTTGACTCGAAGGAGTCGCCCAAGACCTTCACGCAGGCGGTGCAGATCCGCTGGGGCGAGGGCGCAATCGTCGCCACCCAGTACCTCGAGATTCTGGATGGCTGGAACTCGCTCCAGCCCATGAAGGACTACGACCCGGCAACGCCCACGGTCGATGAGTTCGAAGCCCTGATGAGCGGAGGTTGATCTTATGGAAATCGATTATCGCAAGTTTCTTCATGCCAACTCACGAGTCATGGAAATGCTCGAAACGGCCAAGCGCTCGGCCGACACCATGATCGATCGGCTCCCTGCCGCGTTTGCCGTCCTGAATGAATCGGGAGAAATTCTCCGGGCCAATGACCGCATGGCATCGCTTTTTGCCAAGCCCACTGAAGAAGTCCGCGGCTCGAACATTCTTCAGGTTCACCGCGAAGAGGATGCCAAGACCATCCTCACGGCCATCTCGACGGCAATCAAGACCGGGCTTGAGACCGTGGTCCAGGTGCCGATTCTTCCGAACGCCACCCAGAACTCGACCGAAGAACGGCAGATCCTCTGGAAGATGTCCGTGTACTCCGACTCACCCCACTTTACGCTGGTGGGAATCCTCGGCATCGACTTCCGGGAAATCTAACCCTCAAGCTCGGCCCAACGGGCGTAGAGTCGATCGATTTCGGCCTGCGCGTGAGCCATGTCCTGTCCAAGCCTTGCCAGCAGCACTGCGTTGGAGAGGTTTTCAGGGCGCTCGCTTTCTTGCGCAAGTTCCGAGAGCTTCTGCTCTGCCGCGTGGATGGCGGCCTCCATCCCATCGAACTCACGCTGCTCCTTGTAGGACAGCTTGCGCTTCCTGACCGGTTGCCCGACCGGCGAGACCGACTCGGCAGTAGAAGCTGTGCCTAAGGCTGCGGCCGGAGCCGGAGCCTTCGGGTTGCGGCGGGCCATCTCCCACTGGGCCAGTCCCTCATAAAAGTGCCACCTCCCACCCCCGGCGGGGGCGAGCAGACGCTCGGAAACCTGGTCGATGAAGTAGCGATCATGCGAGACGAGCAGCACAGCGCCCTCGAACTCCTCGAGGCACTCTTCGAGCACTGCAAGCGTAGCCAGGTCGAGGTCGTTCGTGGGTTCGTCCAGCACCAGCACATTGGCAGGCTTGAGCATGAGGAGCGCAAGCAGCACCCGGCTCTGCTCCCCGCCCGAGAGTGCTCCCACGCGCATCTCAACCTGAGCGGGCGAAAACAGGAAGCGGTCCAGGTAGCTTCTAAAGTGCATGCGCCTTCCGGCAAAATCGACGAACTCACCCACAGGGCAGACCGTGCGAGCGACTGATTTGGAAGGATCGAGCTGGTCGCGGATCTGGTCGAAGTACGCCACCTGAAGCTGGTCGGACCGCATGACCGAGCCCGAAGTCGGAGGCTCATCGCCCAGAAGAGTCCGAATGAGCGTCGACTTGCCGCAGCCGTTCGGCCCCAGGATCCCCACTCGCGAGCCA
>CAIOHW010000094.1 GCA_903858195.1 Oligoflexia bacterium
AGATCTGCTCATCCCAACCCGAGTGACCAACCCGAGTGACACGACCATGACCGCCCAGCGCCGAGCTCAGCAGCTTAAAAAAGAGATCGCCTCGGCGATCCAAAAAAATCGACGCAAGCTCTGGGACTGGCAGAGCGAGCATGCTCGCCTCGCTCCTCCCCCCTTTTACTGCTCGGTCGACCTTCGCGACGCCGGCTACAAAATCGTTCCGGTCGACAGCAACCTGTATCCGGCTGGCTTCAACAACATCTGCCCCGATGATCTGCGTGCTGCACCCGCCGCTCTGCGTTCGCAGGTGGCAGCCATTGCCTCGCGCCTCGGGCGCGACCTGCCCGGCCGCATCCTCGTGCTTCCGGAGTCACACACCTCAAACCTCTACTACCTCGAAAACCTCCACTACCTGCTGCAGCTCATTCGCGAGGCGGGCTTTGAGGCCGAAGTAGGATGGTTTGGCCCGGTCCCCGAGGGCACACCTCGCGGCGATCGGGGGAGCCTCGCGCTTCAGTCGGCCACCCACAAGCCGATCCACGCCCTTCCAATCGAGATCGGTCCATCGGGTGAGCTCAGTGCGGGTGGATTTGTTCCGGACTGGATTCTTCTCAATAACGATTTTTCAGGCGGATACCCCACCCTGCTCGACTCGGTCAGGCAGGTCATCCTGCCCACGCACGCTCTGGGCTGGCATACTCGAAAAAAGAGCACTCATTTCGAGCATTACAACCGGCTTGCACATGAGTTTGCCGGGATCATCGGAATGGATCCGTGGACCTTCACGATCGATTCCGAAGAGGTCTCGCCCGTGAATTTCGGCGAGGGCGAGGGCGTGGAGCAAGTGGCGGCTTCGGTCGATCGCATCCTCTCGCGCACGACCGAGGCTTTCGAGAGAAACAAGATCAGCCAAAAGCCTTTCGTCTTCGTCAAGAACAACGCCGGCACTTACGGCATCGGGGTCATGGTCGTACGTTCGGGCGCTGAAGTGCTCGAGATGAACCGCCGCACCAAGAACAAGATGAGCGTGGGCAAGAACAAGCGCCTCATCGAGAGCGTTGTCGTACAAGAGGGCATCCCGACGGCGACCCTCGTCCAGCGGCTGGCTGCCGAGCCCGTCATCTACCTCATGGGCTGCGACCTGATCGGCGGATTCTTGCGCACCAACACCGAGCGGGGCACCGAGGACAACCTCAACTCCCAGGGCATGGTCTTCCAGAAACTCTGCATGTCCGACCTGCAGCATTTTACAAGCGAGGAGCCAGACGAGGAGCCAGCCGAGCCCACCGAAGACCCTGTTCTGGAGCTCGTTTACGGCTCCGTGGCCCGGCTTTCGGCCCTGGCCACGGGCAAGGAACTTGCCGCTCTGGGGCGCCCGGGTTAAGCCTCGGGCATGACTGAAAGAAAGCTCTACTCCAACGTCCTTGAGACCATTGGCAACACCCCGATTGTGCGCATCAATCGGGTGGGTCGCGAGATCCTCGAAAAGAGCGGCGCAAACCTCTACGCCAAGCTTGAGTTCTTCAATCCGGGCGGCTCCATCAAGGATCGCATCGGCTGGTACCTGATCGAGGACGCCGAGCGCCGGGGAGTGATCCAGCCCGGCGGTACGATTGTCGAGTGTACGAGCGGCAACACGGGAATCGGGCTTGCCATGGCCTGCATCATGAAAGGCTATAAGGCCGTCTTTGTGATGCCCGACAAGATGTCGAAAGAAAAAGTCGACACCATGAAGGCCTTTGGTGCTGAGGTGGTCATCACTCCCACCAATGTCGATGCCGACGACCCCAGAAGCTACTACTCGGTCGCGCGCCGGATTGCGCAGGAGACTCCGAACTCCGTCCACCTCAACCAGTACGACAACCTGTCCAACCGCGAGTGCCACTACAAGTACACAGGCCCGGAGGTGCTTGGCCAGATGCCCGAGATTGATGTTTTTGTGGGCGGCATGGGCACCGGGGGCACGGTTTGCGGCACCGGCAAGTACCTCAAGGAAAAGAAGCCCGGAGTGCAGGTCGTTGCCGTCGATCCCGTAGGCTCGATCGTCTACGACACCTACAAGCACGGCAAAGCGATTGCCAAGCCCAAGACCTACAAGATCGAGGGCATCGGCGAAGACTTCATTCCCAAGAACTATGACTTCTCGGTCATCGACGACATGGTGCAGGTCGACGACAAAGAGAGCTTTTTGATGACTCGCGAGATCCTTCAAAAAGAAGGCATCTACTGTGGCATCTCGTGCGGCTCTGCCATGGTCGGGGCGCTTCGCTGGATCGAGTCGCAGGGATCGAAGCTTCGCGGCAAGAACGTGCTCGTCGTGCTGCCCGATAGCGGCAACCGCTACCTCTCAAAGGCCTTCAACGACGACTGGATGAAAGCTGCGGGGTTTATTTGAGTTCGATGGGTTCCCGCAAATTCTGGCAGGACGGCATTCGCTTCGAGTGCCAGGGAAGCGGCAAGTGCTGTGTCAGCCACGGCGGTGCGGGACAGGTTCACGGGCATGTGTACCTGACGCTGGAAGACCGCAGGCGCCTGGCCAACCGCCTCGGAGTCGCCACGGCCACCTTCACCCGTCGCTACTGCGATAAGACCGATGGGTACTTTCATCTCAAGTCGATTCGCGGTCCCTGTGAGTTTCTTGCAGGAAAGTCCTGCTCGGTTTACGAAGCGAGACCCGCGCAGTGCCGCACCTGGCCCTTTTGGCCCGAGAACATGAATGCTCGAAGCTGGAACTCGGCCGTGAAGTCGTTTTGCCCAGGCGTAGGCAAAGGCAAGCTTTACTCGGCCTCTGAGATCGAAGCGCAGCTTGCGATGGATCCGGTGAATCCGTATCGGGGATCGGTCTAGTTCAACTCAAGCGACCCGGGGCCACTCCAGCGTAGACGGGCAAACACCGTGAATCCGCGATTGTAGGTGCTCGACTCGTAGAAGCCAGCCCCACCCATGAGCGACCACTCCGGGCGAAGAATGTGGTCCACGAAAACCGCATCCTGACGATTGGATGAACCTGCTCCGAGCATCTGTGAGGCCTGATGCAGGAATCCCCCGCTCCAACGGTCATTCAATCGAAGCCCCGCAACCCAGACCTGCTCGCGCCTCAGGTCACCCCGTCTGCCCCCTGCCCCGTCTCCGCCGATGAGGGCACTTTGCTCGTCGACAAACGCAGCATCGGCATCCCGGGGCACAAGCTGCTCGAAAGTCACCACCGCCATGCCAAATCCAGAGCCTGCGCCGAGCACGGCGCGGGCTCGGGCAAAGGTGCCGGTGATCAGCCCCCGGCAACTCAGGCCCTCGCAATCCACCGTCGCAAAATGCTCGATGAGCCTGAGGCGCGTGGTGGCACCCAGATCAAAGGCAAGCGGTGCCCAGGGCGAGAGGGTCAATGTGGCATCGCCGCGGTTGACCACGCCTGAGCCGGCGTATCGGGCTGAAGCGCGAAGGTAACCGTATTTGAAATCCCCCGCCTTCTCGCGGCTTCCCCAGAGCAGGACATTGTAGCCTGCCTCGGCAAATGCGGCCGTGCCAAAGGGCACGGAGCGGATCGCAGCTCCTGCCGCGAAGTCAGGATGGCTGCCCCACGCGAGCATCGGGGTCAATAAGATCAGCAGCAAGAATCTGGACTTGAATGTCATCGGGGTGGGTTGCCTTCCGGATCTCCCATTCTAGACCGGTTGGCAGGAGAAATCGACCATGGGCACTCAAGACTGGCAGAAGACAGGTTTCGGAACGCGCGCCATCCACGCAGGACAGGAGCCCGACCCGCAGACCGGTGCGGTCATGACTCCCATCTACCAGACGAGCACCTACGCGCAGGCAAGTCCGGGCGGCTCGATCAAGGACCGCATCGGCTGGTACCTGATCGAGGACGCCGAGCGCCGGGGAGTGATCCAGCCCGGAGGCAGGATCGTCGAGTGTACGAGTGGTAACACAGGCATTGGCCTTGCCATGGCTTGCATCATGAAAGGCTACAAGGCCGTCTTTGTGATGCCCGACAAGATGTCGAAAGAAAAAGTCGACACCATGAAGGCCTTTGGCGCCGAAGTCGTCATCGCTCCCACGAATGTCGATGCCGATGACCCCCGGAGCTATTACTCGGTTGCGCGCAGGATCGCTCAAGAGACTCCCAACTCCGTCCACCTTAATCAGTACGACAACCTGGCTAACCGCGAGTGCCACTACAAATACACGGGGCCCGAGATTTTTAAGCAGATGCCTGAGATCGATGTCTTTGTGGGCGGCATGGGTACAGGCGGCACGATCTGCGGCACTGGCAAATACCTCAAAGAAAAGAAGCCTGGCGTGCAGATCGTTGCAGTCGATCCTGTCGGATCGATTGTTTACGACACGTTCAAACACGGGAAAGCGATCGCCAAGCCCAAGACTTATAAGATCGAAGGCATTGGCGAGGACTTCATTCCCAAGAACTATGACTTCTCACTCATCGACGACATGGTTCAGGTCGAGGACAAAGAGAGCTTTTTAATGACTCGAGAGATCCTTCAAAAAGAAGGCATCTACTGCGGCATTTCTTGTGGCTCAGCCATGGTAGGAGCGCTTCGCTGGATCGAATCGCAGGGCGAAAAAGTTCGCGGAAAAAATGTTCTCGTAGTTTTGCCCGATAGCGGCAACCGCTACCTCTCCAAAGCCTTTAATGACGACTGGATGAAGGCTGCCGGGTTTGTTTGATTGATTGAGATCTCAAAGGGAATCGGTCCAAGCCCATGAAATATGAGGGCACAATTACCGATCCACCTCAATCATTGAGTTCTCATTCACTTCGTCGGGGCCACGATCCGAGGAACTGGGACCTGGCCGGAAAACACACTTTGCCTGGTAGGTGATCGACAATGTGTCCTTGAGGTTGTCCATTTTGGGCAATTCAGGGGCTGTCTCACCAACGATAATACCAGCTGCCTCATCAGCCACAGAAGAATAATGCTGCTTCGCACCCAGCTTAAAGATCCCCTCAAGCAGAGCTAGACCCAACCTCCGCGTCAGTGACTCGGCTCTAAAGATTCGGCACATTTTACTCACTGAAGTTGAAATGGTACCGCAACCAGGCGAACTAATATCAACCACAGCTGCGGCATGTGCCGTAGCCAGGGTGGCGCCCACCATGTAGGCATGATGTGTGGCGAACACTACACCTGGACCCTCAGGAACATTGGCATCCAAAACCTCCCTACACTTCAAGTCTGAGAGAGAGGCCCTCAAATTCATAGATTGCCCATCGTGCCAACACTGAGTCTCTCCCTTTCCTTTCAGAAAATGATAGCCTGGATCCGCTTGCCCCGAGTATAGGGGATGAAGGGGATGGTCACCCGAACTCTTTTCCTCCAACTCGATTGGTAGACTGGAATCAGCCAGCTGACATGAGTCCGAGATGGCTCGAATTGGAAAGCCACTGCCTGATCCTTGGCTCATTGCCCGAGGCTCACCGATAGGCCCATCGATCTGGGGGCTCATTAAGTAGAGCGGGTTCGGAATCCCCCCTTTCCCGTAGATTGGCCCCATTCTCCGCAGATCCTCAACACACTGAGCCGACCCCTTACACGCGAATTTCGGGCGGAGCCAGATGGCACTTGAACGCTCGTTCATTCGACGGAGAACTGAACCCAAATTGAGAT
>CAIOHW010000095.1 GCA_903858195.1 Oligoflexia bacterium
AGCGGGCCCGCCTCCGGCACCACCACCACCCCAAGCGCCCACGGAAACAGGACGAGCCCCGCCAGAGGGATCGTTACGGCACTGAGAAGCGGGTTCATCAGGCTAAGCGACCCATCCGTAAAAAGCTGCAACGGAAGCACCCAGAGCCAGGAGCCCACCGACATTCCGCCGGGCATCTCCAGAGCTCGCGCCCCCCAGGCTCCGCCCCAAACGGCAGCCAGGTAGTGCCAGCGCCCGTGAGACGCGGCCTCGGCATCAGGAGTCATTCCCCACTCACCTAAGGACAGGAGGGCCTCAAGCCCCACCGCCGCGATCAGCGGGACGGGGGATCGAACCGTCATTCCGGTTCGTCGCACCCAGCGCGAAATCGCTACGAGCAGAAGCGGCCGGAGCATTCCCCAGCGCATGCCCGAGAGCATCCAGGCCCAGATAAACACCAGCCATTCTGCGCACCCCAGCAAGGCCAGGGCGACCCTGGGATGACTGAGGCCTGCAGCCTCCAAGGTCACTGCCACGACCCGCCTGAGCACCCTCGAGAGCAGGAGCAGGTGGACGCCTGCCGTGGTGAGGAGGTGCACAAACCCGAGACTGAACAGAAGCGGTGCGGGAATGGACCCCAAACGGGCCTCCACCTTTTCACCCACGATCCAACCGCGAAGCCAGCCGGAGTGATCGGATCCCGCCACTGCGCGCGAGAATCGCTCGCGCTGACGCTCGATCCGATGGAGCAAAAAGAGCAACGCCCGATCCAGAGCGCCTCCAGGCGGGAGACTCGACAGCTCGAGAGCGATCGTCCTCTGCACGGCCAAGGCCTCACGATCGAGTACCGGCGGCCGCGACTCCCGCAGAGCGTTCCTGCCCTGCTCCCCGTCCGATGGCCTCCAACAGCGCGGGCTTTCTTCGGCAAGCCACCGCTGAAAGGCCCCTCGATGGAGGCACCCGTAAATCAGGCTTCCCTCCCGCCTCAGGCGAATCCGCGCAGTGCAGCGCGCCCCGGATCCACGCACGATCCCGACCGGAAGCAGGCAAGGCTCGACAGGCGTTGCATGCGCACGCCCCGTACCGGCAAGAATCACGAGGGCGATCACGCCCCAGAGCGAAAAGTTCATGGAGACATGCCCGCGCAGCAGCTCTCGTGCCAGAAGTTACAAGCTGTGCCAAAATGGGTTTGTGAATTGGAAACCCGAACCCCAGAGCTTTCAGCTCATGCAATGGATCTTCATTGCGCTGCTCGTGCTCGTCGCGCTTCGCTTTTCGAAGAATCGTGATGCTGAATCGGGCTTCAAGTCAGGCGGCAATCCCGATTCGAAGCGGAATCGCCTGCGTCGACCGAGCCCTGCCCTGCAGCCGGATCCGGAGACAGCCGCCTCCAAACAGCGGGCGCGCCTGCTCCTTCAGGGAGTGGTGCTGACCGGGCTTCCGCATCAGATCCTCGGCGTCCGCGAAGACGCCAGCGAGTTCGAAATCCGGAAGGCCCACCGCGACCTGATCAAGCGCTTCCATCCCGACAAGGTGGGACAGGAAGGCTCACGCGAGTGGTATGAGGCGCAGCGAGCCTCGGAAGCGATCAACGGCGCGCGAGATGCGATGCTGGCCCGGCTGGCCCGGCTGGCACGACACTAGAATACCCGGGTGGTCATGAACGACCGCCCCCGTTTCGCACTCACCCTGGCAGCCTCGCTCCATCACCAGCTCGAGCCGACACTCCAACGCATCGAGGTCTGGAGCTCGGTTGCGATTCCCTCGTTCCGAGTGGTGGGACTCCCGGGCCCCGAGATCATCGAATCGTGCGAGCGCGTGCGCGCGGCCATCGCAAGCTCGGGCTTTGAATTTCCGCGAAGGCGCGTGCTCGTCAATCTCTCTCCCGCCGGCATCCGAAAGCAGGGCACGGGGACGGATCTCGCGATCGCGCTTGCCGTCCTGCTGGGTTCGGATTCAAGTCAAACTGCTCGAAAAACCGGGCTGATTGTCGCCTCAGGCGAGCTTGGCCTCGATGGCCGGGTCACTTCGGCAGGAAAGATCACTCGCACCTGTCTTGCCGCGATCGAAGCCGGTGCAAGCCACCTGGTTCTTGCCGTCGAAGACCAGCCTCAGGCGCTCGCCGCGCTCTCACTGATTCGTGAAGCCAAATCCATCGCCGAGGGCGGCGGGGCCGACACCACCCGACTCCCCCGCCTCTCCTTCGTGGGGTCCCTCCATGAGGCAGCCCTGGCGCTCGATGGGAACGAAGGGCAGACACCCCCCCGGCTTGCTACTCCAACCACGCCTGCGCCTGCGCCTGCGACGATTCCCAAAGACCTGCTCCTCCCTCATGCCTCGCTTCTACGAAAGCTCATGGCCGCATCGGCTGGGGCGCACTCGCTTCTGCTTCTAGGCCCTCGAGGCACGGGCAAGTCGGCAGCCCTTCGCTGGCTTGCCTTTCTGCAAGAGCCGCTCAGCGCCGCGGATCGCCTGAGCCATGAGATCTTATGCGAGCTCTCCGGTGAGTCGCGCGACCGATCCACGGTCCGCGAGGTCTCGCAGCACGCGCGCGCCGAGGCGCTGATCGGTACCATTCAGCGCGGACAGGTCGTTCCGGGTGAGCTCGCCCTTGCCCACGGGGGATTGCTCTTTGCCGATGAGTTTCTCGAATGGCGACGCGATGCACGCGAGGCCCTTCGCGACCCGATGGAGTCGGGCCGGGTCATTCTCCAGCGCGGGCACCAGAGTGCAGTGCTTCCGGCCCGCTTCACTTTTGCCGGAACTGCCAATCTCTGTCCCTGCGGCGGTACGCCGCCCGAGCTCGCTTGCCCGAAGGGCGCGGCCATGCAGGGCGTCGCTCAGGCCACCTGTCGGTGCTCCCCGCGCCTCAGGCAGGAGTACCTGGAAAGGCTCTCAGGCCCGATCCTCGACCGCATCGACTGCGTCGATTGGGTGACTGCCCTTCCCCCTGCCGATTCGCCACCCTCGGCCACACGGCTCCACGAGATCCGCGAGGAGGTCCGTCGGGCGCGCTCGCAGCTCCGCTCCAGGTGGCAAGAGCTTCCGGGTCGAATCGCGGCCGCACGCCTCGAGGAGATCCTCTCAGCTCATCCGAGCCTCTCGGAGCTCCAGCAGAAGTGGGGATCCCAGGGGGCAAGCCTCAGGCGGCGCCACCGCGAGATCCGCCTTGCACTGACGCTTGCCGCACTCGATGGCCAGGCGCTACCCGGCCCCTCACATTTCCTGGAATCGCGCCCTGCTGCAGTAGAAAAGCTACAAAACGAGGCGGGACGCACTCCTGTGCACTTTTCGAGTGTGTCAGGAGTGACACCAGCATCTGGAAGTTTGACCCCATCCCGTGCCGATCCCTAGACTGAAAGGATGGGGGAGATCTCTCAAAAGAGACAGCGTCCTACGCCGCCGCTTTCGGCGCTGCTTGGGCTTGGGCTCACGCTCCTCTCAGCCTGCTTTCAGACCACGCGTCTCATCACCCAGCCTCCGGGAACGAACAACCCGGGCGTACAGAATCCATTCGGTGGCGGCGGCGGGGGGAGCGGATCGGGTAGCAGCCTGAGTGCCTGCTCACCGTACGAGGTCGGTACGAACTTTCGCAATTACTGCGACTCCTGCCTTGCGGAACTCGCCAACGTGGACTGCGGTGGAGCAGCGCCAAACACCGCCTGCCCCACTGCCGCAAGGCTCGACTCGTGCCTGAACTTTGCTCTCCAAAATAACCGGATCTGCACCCTGAATTGCGGCATCGGTCTTGAGCTCTTGTCCGACTGCACCTGCGGAACCAGCGGCGGGAGCGGTGGCGGATCGGGAGGCGGAAGCGGCGGCTCCAGCCAGCAGGGCCAGTACCCGCCAAACTCAACCGCTCGCTTTCTTGGAAGCTACGCCTTCAGCCAGGATCCCACTTCCTGCACCATTCCCTCGGTCCTCGAGCTCAATGTCCAAAACCAGACCCAGAGTCTCGCCTCCCAGAATGGTTATGCCTTCGTCCCCCAATCCCTCAGTGATCTGCCTACTGCGCGGCATGTGTGGAACGTCCAGCAACCCTTTTTCCACTCGCTCTCCAACCGCGTGCGCTCGGCCATCCAGTTCTGGATCGGTCTTGGCGATACGAGCAGCTACACGCTTGAGTATGTGGAGCGATTCTCAGGAGCTGAAGGCCAGTTTGGATCTTCTACCGCTACGCCCGTGCCCGCGATTCAGACCCGCTGGAGCCATGAGATCGGCCAGCTGAGTGCCACCCACAACCGGGTGCTTGCCAACCTCTACGCCACCGACACCTATTTGAACCGGGTGATGGAACTCTCTACGGATGACGTCTCCCCGGCTCCCAGTGCCTCGCCGATCATCGACAACTCGACGCGCCGAAAACTCATGCGCCCTTATGGGATCACGATCTGGGAGCCGAGCCCGGCCCCTTATACCAGTCCCCCACCCACAGTCACCCCGGCACCGGATGTCTATGTCGGCAATTGGGGTCATGCAAGCGGCCTCACACCGGGCGCCGATTCGGGCTTCATCGTTGCCAACTGCACCCATGGAAACACCAGTGGCTTTTGCGCGAACACGAGCTGCATCGAGTATGTAAATACATTGGGTAGCGTCGCGGGCTTTTCTACGCGCGGCTTTGCCTTCCCAGAGGTGAACCCCACCCCAAGTCCGATCGTGAACAACGCGGATACTCCCTGCGAAGCTCCCCCTTCAGCTGATAGGGGGCGCTACCGGGTGATCGAGGAGAATCTCCCACTCCCGGGGGGGATGGACTTTCTTGAAAACGGCAACGACAACAAACTCTTTGTGGCGCTCCCGCTTGCCCGAAAAATCCGGGTGATTTCGTCCACAGTCACAGCGTCGAATGTCGAGGCACAGGGTCTCACCTGGAGCGTCACGACCAGTCCGAGCCCCTCTTCAAGTATCAACACCTCTGTAAATGCAGATCTAGATGACTGGATCCAAGTCGGTGTACCCGTAGTCGTTTGGGGGCAGGCGACGTGTAGGACTGCTGGCACTAACCTGGACGACCATCGCAACACGCTGCCTCCCCCGCTCTCACGTGAAACAATCTACTGGGTGGTGAACATCAACGCCGGCCGCACCTCGCTCGGGCTTGCACTCCAGCCCGGAGGAAATCCCATCGCGCTGAGCCCCATCCCTGGAGACAATGGCAATACCAGCACCTGCGACAATGCCCTCAACTCAGGCACGATCACCCTTGCCCGATGGAACCGAAGCTCCCCAGACTTTCAGCCTGACGCTCCCCAAGTGCTGAGCAACCCCTCGGATGTGAAAGTCGATGCAGCAAGTCACCTTGCCTATGTCACCGATTATGATCAGGGTGTGCTGTGGCAGGTGAGCCTCGACTCCACTACCCGCCTTCCGGACAACACCTCTTGGACTCCGCTCAATGCGATCCCCTCAGGTAGCGCGCCACCGCCGGATGCAGCGCCCGGACCATCGGGCACACCCATCCCCTACAGGCTCATCCGGCCGATCTCGATGAGTCTAGCCCTGCCCGACGATCGCAACGCCGGTTTCAAAGCCGATGTGCTGA
>CAIOHW010000096.1 GCA_903858195.1 Oligoflexia bacterium
CGGTCCTGCGGGCTTTGCGGGCGGATGGCACTGGCTCTGGGTCGCCTTCTGGCTCTGGGTCGGCGTGACCTCGGCAGCCCTCCTGCGCTTTGCCTTCAGTATCTGGATTTTCTGGACCGAGCGCGGCTTTGCGTTTTCGCGCCTCTACTACCAGTTCTTTGCTTTCGCGACCAAGCCCGACCTCATGTACCCGAAGTGGATTCGCTACGTGATCCTCTCGGCGCTGCCCTTTGCCTTCATCGGGAGCATCCCGGCGCGAGCGATCCTCGATGGACTCACGCGCTCCGAGTACTTGCTGGTCACGGGGGTGATGGGCGGCTTTTGGGTCCTGAATCGAACTCTCTGGCGTGCCGGGCTCCGGCGCTACCAGAGCGCGAGCTCCTGATCCGATCCTTGTTCGGTCGCCACGGCGACCGCGCGTTCTAACTCTGGTTCGGTCGCCACGGCGACCGCGCGTTCTAACTCTGGTTCGGTCGCCACGGCGACCGAACTGGCCCCGCCTCTCTCGACCTGAAAAATCGGTCGCCACGGCGACCGACGAGAGCAAAGTTCTTGCGCACAGGACCGTGCGGCCTACAATCAGCGTCAGGTTTCAGTCTTTCTACACACAGCAGTGATTACTCATGGAGGGGTAGTTTATGGCATCGTTTCGAGAGATGTGCTTCACGCCGGCCGAATTCACGGCCCTGGCAAAGATCAAAAAAGACCAGTTCGCCCAGCTCGAATCCTCGGGCCGGATCAACACCACTAAGAGAAAGATGGGCAATGTCGATCGCAAGATGATCACCCTGGAAGATCTCCAGGCCTACTTTCAGTCCACCCGCAAGATGGGAACAGGCGCCGAGTCAGCCGGCCAGGCCATCCCGGTCGAAGCCCTTGAGAACGGTTCACTCCCCTCGGTCGCCGTGGCGACCGATTCGGGCTTCACCCTCAAGGACCCGACCCATAAGATCCAGATGTTCTACAACGTCAAGGGCGGGACCGGTAAATCGACCCTCACCGCGCAGTACGTGATGCGTGCCTCGATGATGGGCCTCAAAGTCCTCGCCATCGACCTCGACGGACAGGGACACCTCACGGTCAACCTCGACATCTTGGATGCCCACGAGCGCCCGACCATCTATGACGTCCTGATCAACGATCTTCCGATCGAAGAGAGCGTCATAAATGTGGCGCCCTGTCTTGACCTGATCCCTGCCAATCTCGGTCTCTGCAACATCGAGATCCCACTCAACAATAAGCCGCGGCGCGAGTACCGTCTCGCCGAGGCCATTGAGCGTCTCGCGGAGCACTATGACCTGATCGTGGCAGACACCAATCCGGCAGCCTCGATCCTCAACTGCTCGATGATGGTCGCCTCGAACCTCATCAACGTGGTGTGCGCAACCAACCCGCTCTCCTTCCACGGCATGTCGCTCGTGATGGCGACCATCGAGGACATGGAGCGAGAGTTCCGCAAGCAGATGAACGTCAAGATCGTGCCGAACATGTACGACAACCGTGAAGTGATCAGCCAGGAAGTGCTGGGTGAACTTCGCACCCAGTTTGCTGACTGGTGCGCCCACGCGGTGATCAACCGATCCGCGGACATGAATGAGGCGACCAAACGCCGCACGACCGTCTGGGATGTCAATCCCAAGGGCACTGCTGCGAGCGATATCAACGGCCTGGCCGAAGAACTGCTGTTCTGCTGAGAAAGGACTCTCAAATGACGGACATCAAGAACGAAGAAATCCAGACCCCTGAAAACAACCCGGCCTCCGCACCTGCGGGAGCAAGTGTGAATGACGGGAGCAAGATCAAGACCCGAAACGGAAGCGGCTACCTCAAGCAGCTCTACTCCACGGCGCGCAATACGGCGGGCAGCACACACTCGCACCTCAAGAATCTCACGACCTTCCTCGTGAACTTCGTGCCGGTCGAGAAGGTGGATGCGTCTGAACTCCAGGTGCGCGTCCACTTTGACGACAGCGAGGTCGAAGCCCTTGCCCACTCCATCAAGGAGCACGGCGTACTTCAACCGATCCTGGTGGTCCAGGATGGCGACCGTTACAAGGTCATCGCTGGCGAACGCAGGCTTCGCGCCTCGAAGCTTGCCGGGGTAGAACGCATCCCGGCTCGCGTGCTTTCAACCAACGACAAGGCCACCCACGAGATCGCACTCCGTGAAAACCTGGACCGTGTAGACCTCCATCCGCTCGAAGAAGGCGAAGGCTACCTTTCGCTCCTCGAGGCGCAGCTCTACACAAGCCACGACTCGATCGCGAAGGCCTTCGGAAAGCCCAAGTCCCGCATCACCGAATGCATCGGTTTCACCCGGCTTCCAGAAGAAACCAAGGCCGCGCTCCTCAAGCATGGAATCAGGAACCGGTCGCTCCTGCGCCAGCTCCTCCTGATGCCGGTCGAACAGCATTCGGCCCGGATCCTCGAAGCCGTGGGACAAGAAGAGGTGATGGGCAGCATGCAGACATCGTCGGAAGCGGGGGCAACCCCGTCTACTGCTCCTGCCGTCAACAAGGCCAAGAAGGAGCCCAAGCCCTTTGGTTACGAGTTTGACGACAGTCGCCTGAGCGTTCCAGGCTTCAAATGGAAGGCGGGCGAAGGGATCGAGAAGCTCCAGGGCTACTTCGATGCCATGAAGGTGCTCTGCGAGAAGCTCGAGGACAGGCTCACCCGTCCCTGACTTCTGATCTTGAACTTGAGAAACGGCTCCGGAGAAATCCGGGGCCGTTTTTTTTTCTCTATCCTCCAGCCGATCGCGGATAAGTTCATGGAAGGAGAAAACCATGCAGAAGAGCCTACTTCCCGCCGCAAAAATCCAATCCCTTCTCCAGCTCGAGCCTTTCCTGGCACTCCTGCTTCTCGCCTTCTCGTCTTGGGTGCTCTACAAGATTTTACTCAGGGACGTCTCGCAGGAAAGGCACCGGAATCTGCACAAGCAGTTCGTCAACCTCGCCTGGAACTGCCTGCTCTTCACGATCCTCTTTTCGGCCCATGGCCTGATGCTGCCACCGGAGACGGCGCCTGAGTTCCTCCTCCCCTTTCTTCCGTACATTGGGCTGCTCTGCCTGTTTATGGGCTCGGTGATCCTGGTCAAGACGCTCAGGATCATGACGCTCGAATACCTGTTCCTTGGACACATGAAGGTGGGAGTGCCTCTCCTCCTTGTGAATCTCTTCACACTCCTCATCTCGCTCTTCGTGGCGGGCTGGTTCCTCACCGAGATCTTCCACTTCAAGATCGCCCCCCTGCTGGCGACCTCCGCCATCTTTTCCATCGTCCTGGGTCTTGCGCTTCAGGACACGCTTGGAAACCTGTTTGCCGGTGTGGCGCTCCAGATCGACAAACCCTACGAGATTGGCCACTGGATTGAGGTCCAGAGCGGCCCGCACAAGTGGGTGGGACAGGTGCAGGAGATCTCCTGGCGGGCCACGGTCCTGCTCGGCCTTTCGGACGAACTGATGACCGTTCCCAACCGGGTGATGGCGCAGGCTGAGATTTCCAACTTTTCAGCACGCAACGAACCCTTCACAAGGATCCAGTTCTTCAAGGTCGCCCACGGAACACCGCTCGAGATGGCTCAGCGCTCCTTGCTTGGAGCTGCAGCCAAGGTGTCGGAAGTCTGCACGGACCCAAAACCCATGGTGTTCTGCAACGACTTCACTGAGACCGGGATCACCCTGAAGCTCGTCTACTCAATCCGGGACTTTGGAGCCCAGTTCAGGATCCAAGACGAGGTCGTACGGGCTGGTGCCACTGCCCTTGCAGCATCCGGCGTTGAAGCTGCACGCTATCGCCACGACCTTTCGGGCAAGCTGCAATCCTGATCACGACTCCTGCGCCTCAGATCCAATCAGACTGACGCCATCGCTGGCACGAGTTTCGCTTTGCGTCCCGCCGGGAAGGCGGTGATGCAGTGGAACTTTCAGGCTGTCGTGCGAGCTGGGACTTTTTCACCGAGCCCGGTGGACTCAAAACGGGCAGGATTCGAGAACTCGGGACCCAGACGGCCGTGCTTTGTTGCTCCGAGCCGATTGACTCGCGCCGCTGGGTACGGGTGGTGATGCACGCCGGAACCTCCGGCCTCGCTCGTGCCGCCTATGCGCGGGTCACCGACCAATACGAAATGATCGACCTTTGGGAGGATGACTCGCTCACACTCTATCGACACGAGCTTGAGTGGATCAGGCCATTCGAGCCGGAATGGGTCAACCTGCTCACCCCAACCGACTGGAACCTGTGCGAGTGCACCAACCTCATCCCGAAGACGCAAAAAATCTGCGGCCTCTGCGCCCTGCGCGTGGTGATCAGCGGCTAAACTACTTGGAATCCTTGATCTTGGCCTTTTCCAGAAGCCAGGCAATCGAGCGTTCTTCACGCATCCGGTACTCGAGATCATCACGGCGAGCAGGATTCTTGGTGTAGAAATCCTGAAGCTTCGTGATCTCCATCTTCATGTCGGTGGCCATCTTCGTGATTTCGGCGTCGAAATCCTGAGGCTTGAGCTCGATCTTTTCTTTGTTGGCCACCGCCTCAACCAGCAGGCTCGCACGCACTTGGCTTTCGGCCTTCTTGGAGATGTTGGGCATCTCACCGCTCAGGATTTCCTGAACGGTTGCATCGTCCGCACCCTGGCGCTTGAGATTCTGCGCCACGTCCTGGGCAAGTGCGCGCGCCTGCGCCTGGATCAGTGCCGCAGGAAGCTCAAAGGGATTCTTTTCGATGAGTGCTGCAAGCAGGTCACTGCGAAGCTTGCGCTCGACTTCCTGCGAGCGTTCGCGGGTCAGGTGCTCACGGACCTTGGACTGAAAGTCCGCAAGGTCTTCGTAGCCCATGCCCTTGGCAAACTCGTCATTGAGCTCCGGAAGGTTCTTTTCCTTGATCTCAAGCACGTCGACGGTGAACTGAGCGGGTGCTCCTGCGAGCTCCTTCTCAAAAAAGTCCTTCGGAAAGTCGATATCAAAGGTCTTGCTCTCACCCTTCTTCATGCCCACGAGCTCATCTTCAAAGCCAGGGATCAGGGTGTCGGAGCCCACTTCGAGGAGCCGGTTTCCGGACATTCCTTCGCGCTCGACGACCTTTCCATCCTGGTGCACGCCGCCCTGGAACTTGATGTCCACGGTGTCACCCTTGCGCACCTTGTGCTTTTCGTTGGTGATCGGCGTGAGCTGCGCCTGCGAGCCCCGGAGGTTGTCGACGACCTTCGAGATGTCCTCATCAGTGATCTTGGCGCTCTCGCGGGTGATCGCGATGCCCGTATAGCCCTTCACTTCGATCTCAGGGAGTACCTCGACCGTCGCGACGAAGGTCAGGTCCTTGCCCTCTTCGATCGTGTGGTCGTGCTCGCCGGCACCCGTCTTGTGATTGGGGGTTTCGATGCTGGGGCGACCCACTGCGCGGAGCTTCTGCTCGCGAATGGCTTCCTGAAACGACTCATCAATCAGGTTGTGGAAAACTTGGTGGCGGACGTCATCGCCGTAGAACTGGCGGATCACAGGGAGCGGCACATGCCCCGGGCGAAAACCCTTGAGCTTGGCAGTCTTCTGAACCTCCATGAGGCCGCGATCGAGATGCACCTTCACCACGGAGGCAGGCACCCGGATCGTCAATTGCCGGAGGACATTGGACTTTTTCTCTACCTGAACGGACAGCTGTTGGTTTGAAGTCATGGGGGCGGTTAAAGCAAAGCCCCACGGGCAAGTCAACGACTCCCAAGCCCGTAAACCCTTCAGCTAAACTGGTCGTACCAGACCTGTTCCAGCCACAAGGCCCTGCCCGGGGCGGTCGGCCCCACCCGAGAGCGTTCCTGGGTCCGCAAAAGTTCGCCAAAACTGTCCGGATCCCTTCGCCCCTCCCCCACCTGCAGCAGGGTTCCGGCGATGCTCCTGACCATCTGCTTGAGGAAGCCCGTTCCAATGAGCTTCACCCGGACAAACCCAAACTCCTGGCCATCCGAGGGGGCAGCCCAGGCACCCGGAAGCCCCTGCGGCAGGGGCACCCACTCGGCTCGGGCCTCCAGGATCTGCCGAACCGTCGGTCCTGGCTTGGCCCCCCGCGACTGGAAGACTTTGAAGTCCTTTTCGCCGACCAAATGATCAAGTGCCTGTTGCATGGCCTCGCGCTCCAGCCTGCGGTGGATCCACCAGCTGTAGGGCTCGCAATAAGGGAGGGCAGAGGGCCCCTGCTGGAAATAATAGCTGTACTGCTTTTTGAGCGCCGAACGCTGGGCATGGAACTCGAGGGGCACCTGTGCCACACGGATCACGCGAATCGAAGTCGGCAGGCGGGAATTCAGGGCACGCTGAATGACACCGGGGTCCCATTCCCGGTCCCGAAGTGTGAAATGCACCACTTGTCCCGATGCATGGACCCCGGAGTCAGTCCTACCACTCCCCACGACCGAGACCTTCTCGCTGACAATGCCTGCCAGCGTGTCTTCGAAGAGCTGCCCGATGCTGGGGTCACCGCCGGCGGCAGAACCGTATTGCTTCTGCCAGCCGCAAAAGCCCGTACCGACATAGCTGATTCGGGCAGCGAGTTTCTGCATCTCGAGTCCCTATCCTAGATCTCGAAGAGCAGGCCAAGCGTGAGGCCCTGGAAGGCAATATCCACATCCCCCCGCGCGGCATCCACGCGCTGGTAGTCGAGGGTCAGGAAGTGCTGCTTGACGCGAAACATCTCATAAAGACTCCACGATGAGCGCGAGTCCATCCAGTCGATCTGGAAGGCGAGCCCGAGCTCGGTGAAGACTCCCGTGGAGTAGCCCCTCTTGATGCCCTTGGCATCGGACCGATCCTCGAAGTAGCCCACCGCCACAGGCGCGACCTTCAGTTGGGGGCGCAAGAGCCTCGCCAAGTTGAAGCGGGCCACTGCGCCGACCGCGACAGGCACCGTAACAAAGATGAATTCGACATCCGACTCGAGGCCGTAGTCGCCTCCGCCGGGCTTCTGGGGAGAAAACTCAAACCCACCCTCAGCCTTCTTCCAGCCAAATCCGGTCTCGGCAAACCATCCGAGCGACAGGAACCACTCGCTCTGGAGGAGCTGGTTCTCATAAAAGAATCGAAAATCGGGCGTGTAGCCTGCCCCGTAGACCGAGCTATAGGAGTTATAGAAAGTACCGCTTGAAGCCGTTATGGAGCGATCTCCCCCGGTCCAAACCTTGAAGCCAAAGGCATTCCCGAGCTTCTCATCCTTGCGAGCCTTGGGCTCGGACTCGCCTTTTTGGAGCGCCTCAATCGCACCGCCTTGGGATGCCTTGGGCAGTTCCTTCCTTCTACGATCGAGATAAGACTCACTACTCCCATCGGCGGCGCCTTCTGGCGGACTGATGGCCCGGATCTCTTCGATGAGTGAATAGTCGTCCGCTGGCTTTCCGAGCTCCTTCTGCTTGCGCTCGATGTAGGACCCCTGGTCCTGGGGGCGCACCCCCCCCTCCCGCTGCCGTTCCTGCACCTCCTCGATCAGCGAAGTCTCCGCTGCGAGGGAGCTGATCGAAGCCGCGAGAAACCCGATCAAGGCCAGTGCGGTACCCCGACGCAGCCGAGTCGGGACTAGGAGAGCGGCAATCGCCCCGACAAAAAGTAGGATCCAAGTGGGGTTCAGGAGCAACCAGGCCCAAAGCTGGATGCCCGTGAGCACGACCAGGACGGGCCAGCGCCACCCCGGATGCCCGATGAGCCAGTCCGCCAAACTGGGGGACGTCTCGTAATAAAGCGCAATCATCGCCCGCCCAGGTGCACTCTTGGTGAGCCACTCATCTCGGAATCGCCTGAGCAGCATCACTGGAGCGGCTTTTCCGGAACCGTAGGCTGCCGTGGCAATGAAACACTTGCTCTCGACCATCAGACCCCGAATCGAGGCGGTCTGCACCTGATACGCGTTGCCCGTGCCCGAGCAGGCGGGGGTCGTCGATCCCTCGATGATGAAGCCGTCCGCAACCACGCCGGCCCGATCGCGAACACCGATCGCCACATTGTAAATATGGTCGGTCCCATTGCTCGTATTCGTGAACCCTTGAATCTTACCCGCGCGCGAAGCGCTCACTCGGTCGACGATCTGGGTGGTGTCGTCATAAAAGGCGTTGGTCGTGGGGGTGCCCTCTGTGGCGAGGAAGATGACCGTATCCACCGAGGAGCCTGAGTTCGTATGGTAGCTCGCGCTGATGTCAGAGCCATCGAAGTCGATTTCGCCGTCTCCAGGAGCATAAAGCGCTGCAAGATTGTCGGGGCAGCTCGTAATACTGGGCACGCTCTGCTGGAACTGGACGGTGATCGTACGATTTTCCTCGGTATCTGCGATCTTGCCGAGTCCTGCGAGCGTGGCCGTGGAGTCCTCGATTCCAAGATAAAATCGAATGCTGATCGAAGTCAGCGCCCCCAGGGCACCGGCCGATGGTTCGTTCACCTCGCCAGAGGTGCAGCCGGTGATCGTTCCGGCTGTGAGCGGATTTGCGCAGATGTCCTTTGGAAAGATTCCGATCCGGAGCGTCTCGTTGCCCCCCGAGATCGAATACTTCACGGCATAATAGCTTGATCCGCTCAGGGCCTGGCAACGGTCGTTGCCACCGGTGGAGCAGTAGGAACCGAAAGCATATCCGATGGGAATGGGCACCTGAGTCCCGCTGACTGTTGCCGTGGCCATGAGAACCACGTCCTGCCCTGAGAGCAGCGAGCCGAAACTCTTGTTCGACTGGACATCGAAAAGCAGGATGTTGTCATTCTGCCCTGTGGCCGTGCTGTTCAGGTCGAAATATTTGAATCCCGCACCTTCGTCCACAAACCCGCCCGAGAGCGGTACGGCAAGATCCTTGGAGCCCGCGTAATTGACCACGCCTGCACTGGTCATCTTGTAGGGAGACGCAGGGGTGACCGTGAGTGTCGCAAGCGCCTGCAAGGGCATCAACCCTGCGGCAGATCCTACAGCCGCAAAGACCCAGGCATAAGTATTGGGGTCAGTTCGCCGCGCGAATCGACTCGGCAATCTGAACGGCATTGAGAGCGGCCCCTTTCCTGAGATTGTCCGACACCACCCAGAAGCAGACCCCCGAAGAAACCGAAGGATCCAGCCTCAAGCGCCCCACCGAGACCATGTCCCGACCCGAGGTGTTCTCATTGGTAGGATAAAGATCCCTGCCCGGATCGTCCACCCATTCGAGGCCCGGAGCCTGCTTCCAGACCCGAGAAATGTCGTCCAGCGATGCGGGCCGGGCAAACTCCACGAAAACACTCTCAGCATGGGATAGAAAGGTCGGCACCCGTACCGCCGTGGCGGCAATGGGAAGATTGGGGAGACCGAGGATCTTGCGGGTCTCGAGCATGAGCTTTTGTTCCTCGCTCGTGAATCCGTCATCCTGGACCTTTCCGATCCTTGGAATCAGATTCGCCGCGATCCGGTGCGGAAAGATCGATCGTTCATCGCCCCCGACCATCTGGGCCTGAAGTTCATCCATGGCGGCAGCGCCCGCTCCACTCACGCTCTGGTAGGTCGATACCAGCACCCGCTTGATTCCAAATGCCTCGGAAAGGGGCTGAAGGGCCACGGTGAGCTGGACGGTCGAGCAATTGGGACCTGAAAAAAGCCTGTCCCCCCTGCGCACGGAAGACTCAATGGCCTCGCGATTGACCTCCGGAACGCCCAGCACCACCGCTGGATCCATCCGATACACAGCCGAGTTGTCGATCACTCGGGCGCCGGAGCCGAGGGCCTCAGGGACCCACTGGCGCGAGATCTCGTCCGAGGCATCAAAGAACACCCAATCCAGGCCATCAAAACACGCCTTGGCAAGGACCTGACACTCCCACTCCCGCCCATGGCTTGTGATTTGGCGGCCCTTGGATCGCTCCGATGCAAAAAGCCTGAGCTCAGTAGCCCCGAAAGACCGCTCTTCCAGGATCGAAAGCAGGCGGGTTCCAACCGCTCCGGTGGCGCCCACCACCCCAACTCGCACGCTCAAGGGCGAGGTCCCTCGATCTGCAGAGGAGGAGCCGGAATCACGCCCGTCCTCCAGAGGAGGTTCCATACGACGCTTGCCGCCACGTACAGGGAGCCCACCAAGAACAGACAGACCTCGGGATTGAGCAGAATCAGAACGAGCGAGAGCATTCCCACGAGCAGAATCCCCACACTGGTTCGCGAACGCCAATGGAACTGTTTGAACGACGGAAAAGCCACCGAACTCACCATGAGCGTCGAGATGCTGAGCCCAAGAAACAGCATCCATCCCGATCGATCAATCTGCTCCATTCCAAGCTCGTTCTGGAAGATCACGAAAGTTCCCAGCAGGTTCGCAGCCGCCGGCGTTGGCAAGCCCTGGAAGTAGCGCTTGGGGAGCGTGGAGGCCGTGACATTGAAGCGCGCAAGCCTCAGGGCGCTGCAGAGTGTGAAGAGAAAAGAAATGGCGATGCCCACCCGACCTAGAGGCGCGAGCGCCAACTGATAGAGCAAGAAACCTGGGGCCACGCCGAAGGACGTCAGGTCCGATAGGCTGTCATACTCGACGCCAAACGCACTGGTGGCCTTTGCCATTCGCGCGATCCTGCCATCGAGGCTGTCGAAGATCGCTGCAACCAGGATCGCCCAAGAGGCGGTCAGGAAGTCACCGCGGGCCGACGCGATGATGGAGTAGAACCCGCAAAATAGATTTGCCGAGGTGACCAGGTTTGGAACGATATAAACCTTCCGTATAGGCCGCATGGGCGCGAGCCTACCCGCGCGGTCGCCGGCTAGGCAACGAATTTTGTCCCAATTCTTCAGGGGTTTAGGGCCTGCCTCTGACGCAGCTTCAGCTCAGCATCGGGCGCCCGCAGGTAGGCCGGATGCACTTCGAGTGCGGCCCTCGCTCGCCCCGACGCATAGCTCTCACTGACAGCCCGAGCGAGAGTGCTGCCGCCCACTGGGGGCAGCAATAGAAAGTCCCAACCCGAAGGCGCAAGATCGCGACGGCGCTCGGGGGCAACCCAGAGTCCGCGCTCAGGCAGGCTCTCGCGCCAGCCCTGTTGCAGGGGGTCGGAGTGACGGATGACCTGCTCGGACACGCTCGCAGGCGCCGTCTCTGCTCTGATGTAGACCTCTCCCATGCAGGCATCGATGCAAACCGCCAGCGAATCTGCAGTAGGACATCGGCTTCGGGCCTCGGAGGCAACGAGGCCAAGACTCGAAACGGGAACGAGGGGGATTCCGAGCATCTGACCAAAGGTCCGAGCTGCCGTGACGCCTACGCGAATCCCAGTAAAGCTCCCTGGACCAATCCCGATTCCAATTGCGTCAAGCGAACCAAGCTTCCATCCCGCCGACTCGAGTGCGGCCTCAATGCCAGCAAAGAGACCCTCCGAGTGCTGTTTCTGGTCCACATCGAGGCGAGCCTGATGGTGGATCATGAAGTCCTGAGCCGCCCCCGATTCCGATTCCCAGAGGCAAAGCACACCGGTCTTGTCGGAGGTATCCCAGGCGATTAGCCGCGCCATCAAAAGATCCGGGTCAGGTCATTCTTCATCACGACGACCATCAGGAGCAGGATGAACACCAGGCCCACCTTTTGGGCGATCTCGATCTGCTTTTCCTGCAAGGGCTTGCCGCGAACCTTCTCCACCCCGAGCAACAGGATATGACCGCCGTCGAGGAGCGGAACAGGCAGCACATTCAAGACGCCAAGCCCAATCGACAGGATGGCCATCGTGGTGAGGAAGGCAATGAGTCCACGATCAATCGACTCGCCCGCAATCTTCCCGATCAGAATTGGCCCGCCCAGCGTCTTGACGCTCACCCCGCCGGTGAACATCTTTCCGATCGAGACGAGGTTTCTCCAGGAGTAGGACACCATTTTTGAGACGCCACGATAAGCAACCAGGATCGGGTTGAACGTCCTTTCAGTGACCATCGAAGGCACTGCCCAGGTGAGCATCGGGTAAACCCCGATCGTAAATTGGGTGGTCTTCTGGAGCTCCGCATCGCGGCCGCTATTCGATGCCGGATCGATTTCGGCATCGATTGCCACCCCGTTTCTCTCCCAGGACAGCTTGAGGCGACGGCCGGCCTCGCCAGCCTTCTGCACACGCTCCCTGAGATCAAAAAAGCTGGTCAGAGGTTGTCCATCAATCGCCGAGAGGCGATCCCCCTTAACCAGGCCCGCACCCGCGGCTGGCGACTTCTCGACCGTCTTCAGTACGAAGAGCTCGCTCGAATGAGCACCTGTTTCTTCGCCAAAAGAATAGGTCTTTCCGGTCTTGGTAAAACGGACCTGAATGGTCTTGGGGCATGCCTCACCGCTGCACTCGCGCTTGGCGACAGGCTCGAACACCAGATCGATTTCACGTCCCACCGGGGCCTGAATGAAAAGCTGTTCGACCTGCTCAAAGTTGGGGACCTTCTGGCCATTGAATGTCATCAGGCGATCGCCCGTGAGCACGCCAGCCTTACCGACCCAGGAACCGGTAGACGAGACTCCAACCAACAAGTCTCGTCCGGCTGCAAGCAGGCCCTCGACATCACCCACCGGCACCTTCTCGCCAAATGAGCTGTAGCCCGAGCTTTCGCGCGGTGTCACCGAGAGCGAGAGCAGGTCCTTGATGCCCGGCCGGCGCACCTTGAAGTCCACCTTCTGTCCAGGATGCTTTGAAAATTCGACTGTCATTTCCTCGAAGGTGGCCACTGGAGCGCCGCCCACTTCGATGATCTCGTCACCGGAAAGCAGGCCGGTCGACGCCGCCACGGAGCCCGGAAGAATCCTGCCCACGATGCTCCTCGGATGCTCCTCGCCGATCATCTGGATCGACATGAAAACCAGTGCGGCAAAAATAAAATTGAACAGAGGACCGCCAAAAAAAATCAGGAAGCGCTTCCACGGAAGCGCCTTCTGCAGCGAGCGGTGAACCAGCTCAGGAGGAAGCTCGACTCCAGGCTCCTCGCCCAGAAGCTTCACATAGCCCCCCAGCGGAATGGCCGAGACGCACCACTCGGTCTCACCCTTCTGGCGCTTCCAGATCTTGGGACCAAACCCAACCGAGAAGACCTCGGCCTTCACGCCAAAGAGGCGGGCAAAGAAGAAATGCCCAAACTCATGTACCACCACCAATGGACCCAAGATCGCAATGAAACCCAAAACGGAAAGCATGGCTATTCCTCCATCAGCCCAGAAGGCGAATACAGAGATACATGAACGGTGCACTGATCACGAGTCCGTCAAAACGGTCCATGAACCCCCCGTGACCGGGCAACACCGTGCCCGAGTCCTTGCGGTCGAACGCCCGCTTCACCAGACTCTCGCAGAGATCTCCCAGTTGCGCCATCACACCCACCACGGCGGGAGCGATCAGCAAAAAGAGCCACGACATCTCGGCCAGCAGGGTGAGCTTGAAGAGCAACGTGACGAGGTAGGCGCCGGCCAGCCCGCCATATGCCCCCTCCCAGGTCTTCTTGGGGCTCACTGCCGGGTAGAGCTTCCGTTTACCGCGCTTGAGTCCCACGAAGTAGGCAGCCGAATCTCCCACCCAGTTGATCAGGAAGAATAGCAGCAGCCAGGCGGCTCCCGAGTCCTCATCCCGGATCTGCGGAAGGTAGAGCGGCAAAAAACCAAGGTAAACCAGGCCGAAGAAGGAATAAGCCGCTTCACGAAGGTGCAGCTCGAGCTGATGCGGCGAGCCGGCATGGCGGCCTGCAGTGAGCAGAAAGTAGGTGAAGAGACCGATGAAGCCAATGACCAGTAGCTCGAAACCAAGCCCAGGAAGGAACGTGGAGAAGAACCCCACAAGCCAGACCACCCCCATCAGGACTTGCCGCTTCTCTCCACGATCAGAAAGCTGGAGGATCATGGCGAGGTACTCGTGGGTCATGAAGAGTGCGAGTGCGACGGCGAAAAATGCCGTGCCGTAATATCCAAGGCCCAACGTCACTGCGAGGAGAATGGCTCCGCCAACTGCTGCAGTAATGACCCTCTTCTTGAGCTCTGGCTTCATCCGTTCACTCCCAGTTCAGGCCGGGGCAAAGTAACGCCGCCAAAGCGGCGCTCTCGTCCGGCAAAGGTTTTCAATACATCCGAGAACTGCTCGGCCCCGAACTCGGGCCAGGGCTCCGGGCGGAATACGAATTCCGCGTAAGCCACCTGCCAGAGCAGGAAGTTACTGATCCTCTGCTCTCCGCTGGTGCGGATGACCAGGTCGACATCTGATAGGTCTCCAAGCTCAGCCGTCTGCAACAGTCCCGAAAAGGTGGCCTCATCCAGGTCCGTGGCACTGGCCCTGCCCTGCTCGCACTCTTGGGCAAAGCGTCTGGCTGCTTCGATAATTTCAGCGCGCGCTCCATAGGACAGGGCGAGCGTCAGGACCATTCCCGAACACTGCGAGAGCACATGCTGGGCTGAGGCGATCGCCCTTCGCGACGACTCCGGAAGCCGCGACTGATCTCCAATGATCTGGAGGCGTACGTTCTGCCGGAGCAGCCCCGGCACTTCCTTGCGAAGATAGCGTTCAAGCAGGCCCCATAGGACCGTTCTCTCAGCCTCCGGCCGCTTCCAGTTCTCGGTGGAGAACGCAAAAAGGGTCAGTGCGCTGATTCCCTGCGAGACGGCCTCTTCGACCACTCCACGAATGCGTGCCGCTCCACGGACGTGACCAAAAAAACGGGCATGGCCGCGCCGTTCGGCCCAGCGACCATTTCCGTCCATGATGATGGCCACGTGTCTGGGTAGCAAAACGCGTCCCTCCGGGGCTAGACGGTCAGGATTTCCTTTTCCTTGGTGGCAATCACCTTGTCGACTTCGGCCACCTTCTCGTCAGTCTTCTTCTGGATCTGGTCCATGACCTTTTTGGACTCATCTTCGGGAAGGCTTTTGTCCTTCTTGACTGCCTCGTTGGCATCGCGGCGCTGGTTGCGGATCGCGACCTTGGTGTCCTCGCCCATCTTCTTGATACCCTTGACGAGATCCTTGCGGCGCTCCTCGGTCATAGGGGGAAGGGAGATGCGGATTACCTTGCCGTCATTCTGCGGGGTGAGACCAATATTGGCAGCCAAGATCGACTTCTCGATCGCAGCGATCGTGCCCTGCTCCCACGGAGTGACCTGGATCGTACGGGCATCGGGAGTGGTTACGTTCGCCACCTGATTGATGGGAACGCTCGAACCATAATAATCAACATGGCAGGGCTCAAGCAGAGCCGTCGACGCGCGACCGGTGCGGAGCTTGGCAAGATCTCCCTTGAGCGAGAGGATCGCCTTGTCCATTGCTGCATTCATGGGATCGAGAATGGCCTTCGACATGAGTGTTCTCCTGGTTAGTGGACCAGCGTGCCGATGGTTTCACCCGAAACCACCCGCTTGAGGCTGTCCTTTCCGTTCAAGTCAAAAACGATGATGGGAAGCCGGTTGTCCATGCAGAGCGAGATGGCAGTGGAGTCCATGACCTGAAGCCCACGGTTCAGGACATCAATGTAGGTCAGCGTCTCGAAACGCTTGGCCTGCGGATTCTTCTTGGGATCGGCATCATAGATGCCATCAACCTTCGTGGCCTTGAGCACCACTTCGGCCCCGGTTTCCATGGCACGAAGTGCGGCGGTCGTATCGGTCGTGAAGTAGGGGTTTCCAGTACCTGCGCCGAAAATCACCACTCGGTTCTTTTCCAGATGCCGAACGGCGCGCCTGCGGATGTAGGGCTCGGCAAGCTCACGCATTTCGATTGCCGATTGTACGCGCGTCTTCACTCCCTCGTGCTCGAGCGCGTCCTGAAGCGCAAGGCAGTTGAGCATGGTGGCAAGCATCCCCATGTAGTCGGCGGATGCGCGGTCCATTCCTTCGGTCGTGCCCTTGATGCCGCGAAAGATGTTTCCGCCACCCACCACAATACCGATCTGGACACCGTCTGCGTGGACGGCTTTGATCTCGCAGGCGAGCGCCTTAAGGATTTTCGTGTCGATTCCGAAACCCTGATCTCCGGCCAATGCCTCTCCCGAAAGCTTCAGGAGGATGCGGCGATAAGGCTCGGTTCTGCGGGTTCGGCTCATTGGGGGGACCTCGTCAGTTTCGTGTGCCAGGCCCGCCGGGCAATCCCCGACGGGCCCGCACGCATCTACTCTGGATCAGGCGTTGCCTTCTGCGGCTTCCTTGACCCCTTCACCCAGCACAAAGCGGGCAAAGCGACGGACAGCGAGGCCTCCGCCTACTGCCTTGTCGGTTTCCTTGATCAGCTGTTCGATCGTCTTGCTCGGATCCTTCACGAACGGCTGGGTCATCAGGCAAAGCTCCTCAAGGAGCTTGCGCACGCGACCTTCAACGGCCTTTTCCATGAACTCGGGCTTCATCGGCTTGCCGGAATTCTGGATCTGGGCTGCAGCAATTTCGCGTTCCTTGCTCAGGATGTCTGCCGGCACTTCGGCAGCCGTGCTCCAACGCGGAGCCGCGGCGGCGATGTGCATGGTGAGATCCTTTGCAAAAACCCGGAACGCTTCACCGTGAGCCGCAGAGGGGCTAGCCACTGCGAGATCCAGAAGAACGCCGACTTTGCCTTCGCCATGGATATACGAAGTCACGACACCCTTGCCATCCGAAGCGGCTTCAAACCGCTCGAAGCGACGGATGCTCATGTTCTCACCCAGGGTCGCAATCGTCTCCTGCAGTGTGACCTGTACGGTCTTTCCTGCAGAAGTCGTCTGCGCCAGGAGTGCCTCAACGCCGTCGGGCTTGTTCTTGAGGATGTGGCCGATCAATTCGGCTACAAACTTCTTGAACTGTTCGGTGCGGGCGACGAAGTCCGTCTCGCAATTCACTTCGAGAAGCACTCCGATGTTGCCCTCTCCGTGAATCAGGCAGGTGACCACACCTTCCTTCGTGGCACGGCCGGCCTTGTTTGCAGCCGATGCCATGCCCTTCTTGCGGAGAAACTCGATGGCCTTCTCGAAGTTGCCGGCGGTTTCCACCAGTGCCTTCTTGCAGTCCATCATTCCTGCGCCCGTCTTCTCGCGAAGATCCTTTACGAGGCTTGCTGAAATTTCCATGTCTCGCTCCTGCTTCGGCTTGGATTACTGCTGGGCTTCTTCGGCAGGTGCTTCTTCAACCTGCTCGAGGTCAGCTTCATCCGGACCACGGAGATCGATGTCACCTTCAAAGCGCGAAACCTTCTTTTCGTTGGCTTCGTCCTCGCGGGCCTGGTCAGCGACTTCCTGTGCACGGAGCTTTTCCTGGAACACCTTGGTGCCTTCGAGGCAGCTGTCGGCGATGAGCTTTGAGAACAGGCGCACGCTGCGGATCGCATCGTCGTTGCCCGGAATCACGTGGGCCACATTCGACGGATCACAGTTGGTGTCCACAACGGCGATCGTGGGGATGCCAAGCTTCTTGGCTTCCTTGACAGCGATGTGCTCCTTCATGGTGTCGACGACGAAGAGGGCTCCGGGGAGCTTCTTCATGTCTTCGATGCCGCCGAGCGACTTCTTGAGCTTATCGAGCTCGCGATCGTAGCGGGCCTGCTCCTTCTTGGGGGTTTCGTTCCACTCAGGAGAATCCTTGAGGGCTTCAATCTTCTTCAGGCGGTCGATCGAGGCTTTGACCGTCTGGTAGTTGGTGAGCATGCCGCCCAGCCACCGGTTGGTGACGTAGTGCATGCCGGCGCGCTTGGCTTCTTCTTCGACTACATCCTTGGCCTGCTTCTTGGTGCCGACGAAAAGAATCTTCTTTCCCTCGGAGGTGATCTTCGATGCGAAGGTACAGGCGGCACGGGTGTGCTCAACCGTCTTCTGCAGGTCGATGATGTAGATGCCGTTACGTGCGCCGAACACATAGGGCTTCATCTTGGGGTTCCAACGCTGGGTCTGGTGTCCGAAATGAACGCCAGCCTCCAGCAATTCACGCATGGTGATCTGGGGCATAGTACTACCTTTCAATTCAAGCGGGAGAGTCGACGGAAGAGCCGAACTACCGCGGTTATGGACTTTTCCGAAACCGATCGAACCACCGACCGGAGGAGCCGTCCCCTCCACCCCCAAGATCCCGGCAAGCCGGGACACCACGAGACAGGGGGTGTGTGTGATGGGACCTTTCTTACCGATAAGAATGGGGTTTTGCAATCCGAGAAGCTCTCCCGCGCATTGACAGGGCCCCTGCGGAAAGGGATCCTCATGGCCCATGCAAGGCGCGCTTTACCCCGTCATTTTAATCGCAGGCTGCCTTCTGGCCCTGCTGGGCGACCCTCTGACCGCGCAGGGCGCACCCCTGCCCCGGGACCCTCCCCGTAACTTGGTCTGGGAGGGGGCTCCCGCCCTCGGCACGGCAGTGAAGTGGAAGCTCGAGTCTCTCCTCCTCCAGCACCAGCACCTCACCGGGGAGCGAATTCTGCTGGTCCTTGCGCCCAAGGCGGCGGAGCCCGGTCTGGCTGAACTGGCGCGACTCCCCGCCCCACGGGCGGCCAAGGAGATCTTTGATCACTGGAATCTCGAGACGACCGCCCGAGCCAATCAACTCCTGATCTATCTTCGTGAGGAACATAGCGGCATTCAGCCTGGCATTCATATTGGGACCGGGATCAGCCTGGACGCGGAGCATAGGAATTCCCTCACCCAGGCCCTCGAGGAGGCGCTTCGGCGGCATTGGGCCGACTTGCCTGACGATACTGTGCCTTGGGACTCCCTTGCCCTCCTCGCCTCCCGCGAAGTCCTGCTGTCACTCCAGAGCCCGGTCCTTGAACAGCTTGAGGATGCGCGGACGCTGGATGGAGCAATCCCCAGGCCCGACCGAAGCGCACCCATATCGTCGGGCTCGCCGTGGCGGTGGGTCCTATTCATTCTCGCAGTAAGCGGTACCCTTTTTATTGGACCTACGAGCGGATTCTGGAGCAGGCGGTCCTGATCGGCTCCAAGAGATGGGTCTTGTTTGGACCCCGGCTCAAACTGCAGCTCCTGCTGAGACAAGCTCCCGCACCGCTTCGCCTGGCAGGCACCCGCTCTGCCCCACCGTCGGGGTCCCCATCATTTATTGGGGGTGGAAATGGCTAAAGCATTTGCCCCAACGGGTTCGCTTCTGGGCAAGGCCCTACAGAAGGCCGCAGGTCTTTGCCCCATCCCGATTGAGGTGTTGATCTCCAGGAAGAGGGGCGAACTTCCCTCCGAGCGAATCTTTCGACGCCTCTGGCGGAATGGGATTCTGCTGCCCGGCCAGATTGTCATCTATGCCAATCCCGTCACGCGCCGCGCGGGGGTCTGGAGCGGTCCACTGGCCCAAACGACTCTTTCAGAACAGGACTGGAATGTGTGGATCCATGAACTCGAGCAGGACCTGCATCAGACCCATCCTGATCGAGCACTCGCACTGGCGGTGATGAGCCTAAGCCTTGCGCTCAGAGAGCTTGGATCGAGAGTCCGCCCGGGCAATACCAACTCCGGTGTCACCAGCGCCAACATCACCAACGATGATAGGCCGGATGGCCCGGCTTGACGGCCACAAAGCGCCCACTGCACTTCGCGGTGACCTTTCCGCCGGCAATGAGCTGCGACTCAATTTGCACCGAGTCTCCATCCTGGCCAGCCACCCACGCCTCCACCCGAATCGTGCCCGCGGTCGGCGTGGGCCGAAGAAGTTTGACGTGAAAGTCGGCCGTCACCGTGCAAGGGGGAGTCTGCTCTCCGCGCACCCGCATCAGGTGCCAGGCGGCAGTCCAGTTTGAATGGCAGTCGAGCAGGGCTCCCGTGATTCCCCCGTTCAGCATGCCCGGAAAAGCCTCGTGCTCGACCAAGGGCTGCCACTCGGCAAAAGTCGCACTCTGCTTGCCCTCAGCCCAAGGCGCTTCCGACTCCGCTGGAATACTCCTGATTCGCAGACCTTTGGGGTTGGAGGGGCCACATCCAAAGCACGCGCTATGCGGGGCATATTTCTCCTGCAGGCAGTCGTCCATGGAACCCTCCAGCGCGAATCCTATTCGCACGCCACACAAAGCTCAACCCGCACATTTTCGTATGGCCACGAATAGGTTATTGAGGAGCAGATGTCCTTTGCGCGAAGAATCCTGCGCTCCAGTGTAGAAGCCGTCGGCACGAGTGTTGCCTTCGTCATCCTCTATTCCGTGCTTGCAGGGCTTGCGGGTACTCCCGCCCGCCTTGAGGAGGTGGCACACCGAAGCGCTGAAGGCATGGTTCCACTGGAATACCTGACCTCGGCTCTTTTCAGGGACACCAACGTCAATCTCGTCTTCTTTATCGCCTTCTGGGCGGTCATCTGGCTTGCACTGAAGACCCACCACTGGATGAGAGGAGAGTCCTCGCGGCGCTTCCTTTTTCTCCTGATCTTTCCTTTCGCCGTGCTGGTGGCAATCGCAGGCTTCATGGGGTCTGAGTTCAAGGTCGAGCGGGGGGTTTATCCCTCCTGGTTTGATCTCAACAATGCCCAGGGGGGAACGGGCGTGGGAGTGGGCTACCTCAAGCTCGCCCTTCGTCCGGCGCTCCTCGCTGCCTGGGCCGCACTGGCCTTTGCCACGCTGCTCCTGAGCGAGTGGATGAGGCGCAGGCAATCGACCCTTCGCACCTGGACGGCATTGATCCTGGTCATCGTCGGGGCGGCCGGCTTTTCCGATCAGCTCCGGTATGCCTGGATGATGGTGTCCTCTCGGCTCCCCTCCATCCTGAGCGCCAGAGTCACGGACTCTCCTCTTGCTGCGTTTGTTCGAAAGAAAAAGCAGGCGACTACGGACAGCTACTACGGGGTCACGGCCCTATTGACCGGCCTCGATGCGACCGAGACCAAGCGTGCCGCCGAGGGCTTTGCGCTACTAGGCCTCGATCCTCGGGCCCCCGCAAGACTTGAGGATTGTGCGCTCCGGCCCCACCCCCTGGCCGAATCCATGGACCGTCCGCCTCTGCCAAGATCGGAATTCGGACGTTCCCTACAGAGGGCGCTGCACGAACTCTCGGCATCGCTCTTTGACGGAACCACCACTCCAATCCACATCCACCAGATCCTTGTGGAGTCCTTTCTAGCTGCAGACTTCGCCAGCCTCGGCTCAAAGCTCCCGGCCCATGCACTTCCATTTTGGAATGGACTCATCTCCCGCTCGTCCGAAGCGGGCAGCGCCACGGTTGTCGCAAAAAACATGCGGCAGGCAGGCGTGAGGACCAGCCAAGCCCTGAGTGCGTCCTTCTGTGGCTTGGGTACGCTCTCTCACCAACTCTCCATGGGGCGGGATCTCCAGAGTATTCCCCTGCGGTGTCTTCCAGAACTCATGGGTGATGCGGGGTTCGTGTCCGAGATGCACCACGGCTATCGACCGGAGTTCGATCTCAGGACCCAGTTTTTCAAGGATCGTCAGATGGATTTCTGGCACATCCGGCGCATCCCCCTCCAAAAATCCGCACTCTCATCCTTCTGGGACGGTGACTTCGGGATTTCCGACCGAAAGCTGCTTGAGTTTAGTCTGACCCGGGCCACCCGTGAGCTTGGCAGCCGCTCCACCTACACGGGAATTCTCACTCTGAGTTCCCACCGCCCATTTGTGGTTCCCGAAGACATGCCCAAAGCCGACCTTCGTGTGGCAGATACGATCACGGACGAACTACCCCCGAAGGTCGCATCACGCCCGCTCACCCGGGAGCGACTCAGGATCCTCCGATATGTAGATGGGGCACTCAGGGAATACTTTGACGGGATCTCGAGGCTTCCAAAAACCTCCAGGTCCATCACGATCGCCGTGCTGTATGGAGACCATTCACACTCGGACGCAGATCTTTTTGCGGGGGCGGCCGGGAGAAGCCCGTCAGAAAACCTTGCGGCGCTGAGCCGAATCCCTTTTCTCATCCACATTTTTCCAGAGTCGCTCCGTCAACATCCCAGACGCAAGCAAGTGTTCGAGTCGGTTGAGCGTCTGAACCGACTCTTGGAAAAAGAACCGATCTCGCAGAATGACCTCCCCCGGATGATGCTGGCCCTTTTGTCCCGCTCAAGCCCCTTTAGAAGTCTCCCGACTGAAAGGCGCTGGCACACTCTCGGGGGCCAGACACTGAGTGCTCACGCACGGCCTGCCGAAGCTGCCCCGGAGGCGGTGACGTGGGGAGTCGACGGCTCATCTCGAGCCTACTTTATTGGCAAGGACGGAGCGCCGCATCTCAGCCAGTTGCAAGATCCGATGGACGGACCTGAGTCGATCCGAACGAGCAACGTCTTCCAGCCCATTTCCCAGGCACTCACGCTCTGGCTCAAGCGATCAATCACGACTTGTAAGCCCTAAATGAAACAAGCTTCCGGCCACTGAGTGGTCCGGAAGCTTGTCATTACCCGAAAAATGGTGGGCGATGAGGGGATTGAACCCCCGACCTTGGCCGTGTAAAGACCCCGCTCTACCGCTGAGCTAATCGCCCGAATCCGCGAGGATTCAGTGCACCCCGGCAGAAGCGGTCGCCACCGACGACTCCGCCTGCACAAGACCTGGAGCGCCCTCTTCCGCAACAGTCTCGATAGAAATGCCCTTGTACTTGGTCAAACCCGTTCCTGCAGGGATCAGGCGTCCCATGATGACGTTCTCCTTCAGGCCACGCAGATAGTCGACGCGACCCGAGATGGACGCCTCAGTGAGCACCTTGGTCGTTTCCTGGAAGGAAGCGGCCGAGATGAAGCTCTCCGTGCTGAGCGATGCCTTGGTGATCCCAAGGAGGAGCGGCTCGGCAACGGCAGCTACGCCACCCGCCTGAAGGACGCGCTGATTCTCGATCTCAAACGCAGCCTTCTCAGCCTGTTCTCCAGCCAAGAACACTGAATCGCCAGCGTCCTTCACCTTCACCTTGCGGAGCATCTGGCGAACGATCGTCTCGATGTGCTTGTCGTTAATCTTGACACCCTGAAGGCGATAAACTTCCTGCACCTCGTCCACGAGGTACTTGGCGAGAGCCTTCTCACCGAGCACTCGAAGGATGTCGTGCGGATTGATCGGTCCGTCCATGAGCGGCTCACCCGCCTTCACATAGTCGCCTTCATTGACGGCCAGATGTCGACCCTTCCCAATGAGGAACTCCTTGGCATCGCCGTTATCCGGCGTCACCAGCACCTTGCGCTTGCCCTTGGTGTCCTTACCGAAGGAAACCATGCCGTCAATATCGCTGATCACGGCAGAGTCCTTGGGCTTGCGGGCTTCGAAGAGCTCGGCAACGCGCGGCAGACCGCCCGTGATGTCCTTGGTCTTCGTCGTCTCGCGATGGATCTTCGCGAGAGTGTCACCCGCCTTAACCTGGTCGCCATCGTTGATGACCAGGTTGGCTCCCACTGGCAGCATATAGCGGGCAACGCGGTTGGTGCCTTCGATTCGGACGGGCTCACCGCGAGCATCCACCACGAGCACCTTGGGGCGCTGGTCAGTGGACTTCGTCTCGGTGATGACCTTGTGCGAAAGGCCGGTCACGCTGTCGAACTGCTCCTGCATGGTCACGCCTTCGAGGACGTCCTCGAACTTGATGGTGCCGGAGGCTTCGGTGATGATCGGGGTCGAGTACGGATCCCACTCTGCAACCAAGGCGCCCTTCTCAACGACGTCCCCGTCCTTGAAGAGGAGTTTCGCACCGTAGACGAGAGAATACTTCTCGCGCTCACGACCGTTGGCGTCGATGATGGCAAGTTCACCGTTGCGGTTCATGGCGGTGAGATGCCCTTCCTTGTTGCGGACGGTCACCACGTTCACGAAACGGATCGTACCCTTGGTCTTGGTCTCAATGCTGGACTGTTCAGCACGACGGGAGGCTGCCCCACCGATGTGGAACGTACGCATCGTGAGCTGCGTTCCAGGTTCACCGATAGACTGCGCTGCAATCACACCCACAGCTTCTCCGATATTGACCATCCGTCCGCGGGAGAGATCGCGGCCATAGCAAAGGCTGCAGATTCCCTTCTTGGACTGGCAGGTCAGAACCGAGCGAATCTTCACGCGGTCGATACCAGTCTGGTCGATCTTCTTCACGGCGTCTTCCGTGATTTCCTCGTTGGCACGGACCAGAACTTCGTTGGTAACCGGGTCGATCACTTCTTCGAGGGTCACACGACCCAGAATACGGTCGCCCATCTTCTCGATGACTTCACCGCCCTCGATGAGAGCCGAGACGTAAAGTCCATCCAGGGTGCCGCAGTCCGGCTCAGTGACAATGACGTCCTGCGATACGTCCACGAGACGACGAGTCAAGTAACCCGAGTTGGCCGTCTTCAGTGCCGTATCAGCCAGACCCTTTCGGGCACCGTGGGTAGACACGAAGTACTGGAGAACCGTCAAACCCTCGCGGAAGTTAGCCACGATCGGGGTCTCGATGATCTCGCCTGAAGGCTTGGCCATGAGGCCGCGCATTCCGGCCAGCTGTCTGATCTGTGCATTGCTACCGCGGGCGCCCGAGTCGGCCATCATGAAGATGGAGTTAAAGGCGGGCCCGGTGATTTCCTTATCCTTGCCCTTCCAGCCCGCAGGAGCGTTGAAGGTCTGGACTGAAAGACGCTTCATCATTGCAGAAGCGATCTGCTCCGAGGTCTGTGCCCAGATGTCGATTACCTTAGTATATCGCTCACCGTCCGTGATCAGACCCTCCGCGTACTGATTGTCGATCTCATGGACCTGAGCATAGGCCTTCTCGAGAAACTCCTTCTTTTCAGGAGGCATCTGCATGTCATGCACCGAGATCGAAATCCCGGCCTTCATGGCGTTACGGAAGCCGGTCTGCATCAGCGCGTCAGCCAGCAGAACAGTCTGCTTGTTGCCCGTGAGGCGGTAGCACTGGTCGATCAGCTCTGCGAGATCCTTCTTGCCCAGTACCTTGTTGTACAGGTGGAACGGAATTTCTGCTGGAACCACTTCCGAAAGTAGCACGCGGCCAACCGTGGTCTCCCACATCTTGCCCTGAACGCGACACTTGATCTTGGCCTGCAGCTGCACGACGCCGGAGTCATGGGCGAAATGCACCTCGGTCGGACTGGAGAACATCTTGCCCTCGCCCTTTGCGAAGGGGCGCTCGCGGGTCATGTAGTAGAGCCCGAGGACGATGTCCTGCGACGGAACGATGATGGGCTTGCCGTGTGCCGGTGAGAGGATGTTGTTCGTCGACATCATCAGCACTCGGGCCTCGATCTGTGCCTCGATCGAGAGGGGGACGTGTACAGCCATCTGGTCCCCGTCGAAGTCAGCGTTGAAAGCCGAACAAACGAGTGGATGAAGCTGGATCGCCTTACCTTCGATGAGAACTGGCTCGAACGCCTGAATTCCGAGCCGATGGAGGGTCGGAGCGCGATTGAGGAGTACCGGGTGCTCCTTGACCACTTCCTCGAGGATGTCCCAGACTTCCTGACGCTGCTTTTCGACCATCTTCTTGGCGGACTTGATGGTGGTCACATAGCCGTACTCAGAGAGCTTATTGTAGATGAATGGCTTGAAGAGCTCGAGAGCCATCACCTTCGGCAGACCGCACTGGTGCAGGCGAAGCTCAGGTCCAACGACAATTACGGAGCGGCCCGAATAATCAACTCGCTTACCCAGGAGGTTCTGCCGGAAACGGCCCTGCTTACCCTTGAGCATGTCAGACAGCGAACGCAGCGGGCGCTTGTTCGGACCAGTGAAGGTCTTGCCGCGACGGCCGTTATCAAAGAGCGCGTCCACGGATTCCTGAAGCATGCGCTTTTCGTTGCGAATGATGATCTCGGGAGCGTTGAGCTCCATGAGACGCTTCAGTCGGTTGTTTCGATTAATGACGCGACGATAGAGGTCGTTCAGGTCAGAAGTGGCGAAACGGCCGCCGTCGAGAGGAACAAGCGGACGCAACTCAGGGGGAATGACCGGGATCACCTCAAGCATCATCCACTCAGGACGATTGCTCTGACTGACCTTAAAAGACTCCACCACCTTGAGACGCTTGGAGAGCTTGGTGCGCTGGGCCTCCGAGGTGGTCTGCTTGAGCTCGCGCCTCAGCTGGCGAGAAAGCGTGTCGAGGTCAATCTTCTTAAGCATCTCACGGATGGCTTCACCACCCATCGCTGCCGAAAAGTTGTGACCTTCTTTGATCAGCTGAACGTACTTGTCTTCAGAGAGAACCGTGTTCTCTTCCAATCCCGAGTTGCCCGGCTCGGTCACAACAAATGCTTCGCAGTACAAAACCTTCTCAAGGTCCTTAAGCGTGATGTCCAGGATCGCGCCAATGCGGCTGGGAAGCGAGCGCAGAAACCAGATATGCGCAACCGGAGTCGCCAGCTCAATGTGCCCCAGACGCTCACGGCGAACCTTAGATTGAATGACCTCGACTCCGCACTTCTCGCAGACCACGCCGCGGTGCTTCATGCGCTTGTACTTGCCGCAGTTGCACTCGTAGTCCTTCACTGGGCCGAAGATTTTTGCGCAGAACAGGCCATCACGTTCGGGCTTGAACGTGCGGTAGTTGATCGTCTCGGGCTTCTTCACCTCACCAAACGACCACTCGCGGATCTTTTCCGGAGAGGCAAGCGAGATGCGGATGCCAGTGAAGCTCAAAGGATCTTTCGGCTTGTCGAAGAAATTCAGAAGGTCCTTCATAATTCCCCTCAGTCAGTCTTTTAAAATGCTGGATTCAGAGATCAGTGGCTGGCCAGAAGCTCGGACTTGGA
>CAIOHW010000097.1 GCA_903858195.1 Oligoflexia bacterium
CTGCAGCAGATGGCGGAGACCATTGTGCAGGCCATGGTCACCTGCGACAGCATCGTGCAGGCCGGTCAGAAGCCCGTGGTAGCCGTTGAAAAGGTCCAGAACCGTACCGAAGAGCATATCGACACGGTTTCTTTGACCGACAAGATCCGTACGGCATTGATCAAGTCGCGCAAGGTGCGCTTCGTCAACAAGGAAGAGCGCGCGACCCTTGAGGATGAGTACCAGTACAACGAGAGCGGCAATGTGTCGCAGGCCTCCCTGAAGAAGCGCGGCAAGCAGGTTGGCGTCGACTACCTGATGAGCGGTTCGCTTGCGACCAATGTGCAGCAAGTGGGCAACGACAAACTCATCTACTACAAGCTCACGATGAACCTCACGAACCTCGAGTCCTCGACCATCGACTGCACCGAGGAGCGCGAGATCCGCAAGAAGTTCCGCAAGCGTAGTGTTGGCCTCTAAGGCTCCAAGACTCCTTTCCATCCTGCTGCTGCTGGCCTGGGCGCCCGCCTGCATCTCGGCACGCGTGCGCGATTCGGAAACCGATCGGCTCTTCCATGCGGGAGAATACGAGAAGGCCGCTTTGCGACTTGAGTCGGGGTATAGCGAGGGAACAAAGCAGGTCGCCAACTCCGGCGGGGCGTTCGAGGACGAGCTCGTTTACCTGCTCGACTGGGCTTTGGCCCTGCATACTTCGGGCAAATACGCGGCCAGCAATGCGGTTTTTGTGCTCGCAGAGCGCCATGTCTGGGGAAATGACTACAAGAGCTTCAGCGAGGAAATTGGCACGCTGGTCACGGGTGAGAACACCAAGGTCTACCGGGGAGAGGATTTCGAGAAGCTCCTGATCCATGTGTACAAAGCCCTGAACTACGCACTGCTCGGGGAAGGCGAGGCTGCGCTCGTCGAGGCAAGGCTCGTGGATCGCAGGCTTCAGGAAATGAAGACCGATGGCGAGAACGAGTACAAGCAGAACGCTTTTGCCCGTTACCTTTCGGGCCTGCTCTACGAGTCGCAGCTGGAGTGGAACGACGCCTACATCGATTACAAAAAGACCCTCGAGATCGACCCGGGCTTTGCTCCGGTGGGTGAGGACCTCCTGCGGGTGGCTCACCGGCTCGGAATGACGGATCATGCCGAGCGCTGGGAAAAGCAGTTTGGCCTCAAGCGTCCGCGCGGACGCACGGGGCCCGGCACCGAGATCGTCGTCATCTTCCAGAACGGGCTTGGACCCATCAAGGTGCCAAGACCCGAGGCACCCGCGCTCCCGCGATTCGAACGCAGGTATAATCCCGTAAGGCATGCCGAGATTTCAGTCGATGGCCAGGTGCGTGGAAAAACCAGCGTGCTCCACGACATCGAGGCCACGGCTATTCGAAACCTCGATGAGCGGATCGCCGGCATGATGGCCAAGCGCATCGGCGGCAGAGTCGTCAAGGCCGGGATCGCCGGAGCGGTCGCTGAAAGGACCAACAGTGAGGCCCTGGGGCAGCTGACCTACCTGCTCCTGGTGGCTTCTGACCAGGCGGATCTCAGGAGCTGGAGGCTTCTGCCCCGCGACCTGCAGATCTTGAGGGTGCCTGTCGAGCCCGGGGTACATGAGGTGCGGGTGAGGCCGGTGGGGGGGGCCGAGCTCCCGACCCAGTCGGTTGAGGTCGCACCGGGCCAGAAAAAGCTCATTAGCTTTCGCTTTGTGCCCCACTAGGCCCCGCTAGGCGGAGCGGCGCTTGAGCACCATGCGGTGGATCTTGATGCCGTCCTTGATGAAGAGCTTCTCGAAGCACGTGACCTCCGGGTAGGTGAGCTGACCGGGGTTGGGATGTCCTGAATGCAGGTCGTGGGTGAGCGCCAAGACCTCCCAGAGGTCGGCCGTGCGCGCTGCGTGCTCCTTCATCCATTCAAAATAGCCGGGATGGTCGGTCTTGATCTCGAAGAGCCCGCCTACGGGCATCAGTTCGGCGATCATCCGGAGCTTGGCCTCGGTGAAGTAGCGGTTCTTGAGCTGCGACTTCTTGGGCCATGGATCGGGAAAAAAGAGATAAAGCCGATCGATCTCGCCCTTTCCAAACATGAAGGGGAGTCGATCCGCATGGGCTCTGAGCAGGTGGAGGTTGGAGAGCTTTTTCTTTAAGGCTTTTTCGAAGGCCCTGTAGATCGCCTTGAACTTCCAGTCGATCCCGATGAACAGGTCCTTCGGGTCCCTGGCCGCCCACTCCGTCACGACGTGACCTGCATTGCAGCCGATCTCGACGTGGAGCAGGGACTCGGCCCTCTCGTTCTTCCAGTTGCCCCGGCGGGCCTCGGTTTCGTTGTCACTCAGGACAACTCCGGGAGCCTGCTTGAGCTTTTCCGAGTAGGGATTCCGCGAGGGCGGATACCGGTACTCGGGGTGCTGGAGGGGGATCGGGGAGGGATTCTTCATGCGAGTGCTCTGTGCGTACTACTCTTCCCCTCAGGCCTCCAGTTTTTCGGGTTGGGGGGACGGGAGTCTCTCATCCAAAAGACCCCCGTCCTTGCGTACTTTTACCAACCCGAATCGAGCGACCAGTGCTAGCTGATCAGCTTGAGAGCAAGCTGGGGCTGCTGGTTGGCTTGCGCCAGAACCGACACGCCTGCCTGCGTCAGGATGCTTGCTCGGGTGAGCTCGCTCGACTCTTCAGCCATGTCGGTGTCGCGGATGCGGCCGTTGGCTGCTTCGAGGTTTTCACGA
>CAIOHW010000098.1 GCA_903858195.1 Oligoflexia bacterium
ACGAGGAGATCCATGCAGAACCCCCAGCACGCCCCGACAGCCCCGGCAACCATGACAGAGGCCTCTCGTCTTTTGGGCTCCGACGAGTTCACGCGGGCGCGCGACCAGCTCCTGCAGGTGGTCGAAGCCGCGAGTCGAGGCGTGGCGGGAGTCCGCGGGCCGCGCTCGGATGTTCTGGCGCAGAGTTATCGCGAGGCGCTCCGGCAATTTCAGAAGGACCGCGGCCGGGACCTGTTCTTTCCGTTCATGGCTTCCGGCATTGGGCATGGGCCCTGGGTTGAGCTTGCCGACGGAAGCGTCAAGTACGACATGATCACCGGGATCGGCATCAACTTCTTCGGGCACACCCACCCCGAACTGATGCGCGCGGCAATCGATGCCTCAGCCGCCGACATCTATCAGGGAAACCTTGAGCCCGGAGTCGAAGTGGCCGAACTGTTGCGCGCCCTTCTGTCGCGTGTCGATTCCGGTTCACGACTTCGTAATGGCTGGATCACAACGTGCGGCACCATGGCCAACGAGATCGCCCTGAAGATCATCCGACAGAAAAAGACCCCCGCCACCCGCGTGATCGCCTTTCGCGATTGTTTTGCCGGAAGATCGACGGCCATGCAGGAGATCACGGACAATCCCAAGTATCGCGAGGGCCAGCCCCTTTATGGCGAGACCGCCTACATTCCGTTTTACATGCCCAAGCTTGGCTTGCAGGGCTCGCTCGACCTGACGCTTTGTGCTCTCGAGGACCATCTGCAGCGTTATCCAGGCAAGTTTGCGGCGCTCATGCTCGAGATCGTGCAGGGCGAGGGTGGCTTCAATTCTGCGCCGCGTGAGTTCTACACACGGGTATTCGAAGTGGCCAAGCGCGCCGGGCTGGCCATCTGGGCGGACGAGATCCAGACCTTCGGCCGCACGGGCGAGCTCTTCGCGTTCCAGAAGTTCGGCCTCGGAGACTGGGTGGACGTAGTCACTGCCGCCAAGATGCTCCACGCATCGGCCGTCCTGTTCACAGAAGAGTTCAACCCCAAGCCAGGGTTGGTGGCCGGCACTTTCACGGGCACCTCGGCAAGCCTTCGCGTCTCCAAGCGTGTCATCGAGCTCTTGGACCAGGGCTACTATGGTGCGGACGGCCGAATCGAACGGCTCTCTGCGCGGTTCGCCTCGAACCTCGAGCGCATCTCCGGCGGCAGCTGTCGGGGCCTGATCGGAGATTGGCGAAATGTGGGCGGGATGATCGCCGTCCAGCCGCTCTCGGGTACGCTCGAAGAGGTCAAGGCCGTGCTCATGCGCCTCTTTGACCTTGGGGTGGTCGCATTTTATTGCGGCCACGGCCCCATCCTGATCCGCATGCTCCCACCCCTGGGAGCCATGAACGAGGGACACGTCGATGAAGTTTGCGCCCTGCTTGAGCGCGCTATCCTCGATGTTGCGGCAGCCCGGTCTTCAAAAGGGACGGGCGCATGAGGCAGATGATCGAGGAGGCCCGCAGGCTCGTCGCCATTCCGTCGGTGACTTCCGACGGAAACGAGACCATCGCAAACCATGTGGCGATGCTGATGCGCGGTCGCGGGTTCAAGGTCCAGTTGCAGCAGGTCAGCCACTCGCTCGAGGGGGTTTCCAAGCGGCAGTTCAACGTGATCGGGGTTTTTGGTGACCCGCTGGTCGACAAGAAGACCCGCAAGGGCCTGCTCCTGACCTCACATCTGGATACAGTCGGGCCCGGTCGGACCGACCACTGGACTGAGACCGGCGGCAACCCCTTTGCTCCCGCCATCCGAGACGGGCAACTCTACGGGCTGGGCGCTGCGGCAGCCAAGGTGGACCTTCTGTGCAAGCTCACCGCGATTGAGAAGTTCCGCGAGCAAAAGCTCAAGATGCCCATTTATCTGGTGGGCACCTGTGGCGAGGAGCTTGGAATGTTCGGCACCAAGTACCTCATCAAGTCGATGGCCCTCAACCCGCGCCATGTCCTGGTGGGAGAGCCCTCCAGCCTTAAGGTGGTCTATTCACACAAGTGCCACACTATTTTCAGGGTCTCGATCGGCTATTCAAAAATGTCGAGGGACGCCAAGGGCTTCAACCGTCGGGCCTCTCTTGTCGCGCTCGGAAGCTCGGCGCACGGCTCTTCGCCCGATCTCGGTGTGAATGCGATTCTGCGGATGCTTGAGTTCATTCGCATGTCCGAGGAAGCGGGCTTTGACCTCAGAATCACTAGCTGCTGGGGTGGAGACTCGGTGAACAAGGTTCCGGACCGCGCGGTCGCCGAGCTTTTCCTGACCTCGCACCAGCTCGAGGACTTCAGGCGGTTCTTTGCCGACTACTGCGAAAGCACCGGCACGAGTAACGTCTTTTCGATCGAGTTGGGCGGCCTCGGCGAAGCGGGCGTGCAGTTCCTTCCGGAGCAGGTGTTTCAGGCAGTCTGCGACTCGGTAGGACTTTTTGGCCAGCTCTCGACAGAGCTGGCGGAGAGGCGGGACGCGTCCTTTGATCCGCCGGTTTCGACCATCAACTTTGGCCAGCTTAGGGACCGCCCGGGAGCCATTGATCTCTCCTTTGACATGAGGCTGCTTCCCGACATGCCACCGAGTGAGCTCGAGGACCGGGTGCGGAGCGCGTTCCAGCAGCTGGGGGCCCACTATCCCGGACTCAACATCTCTGTGGTGCGAGATCAGACCAACCCTGCACTCGGCATGACCTGGGAACACGAGTTCATGCGGGTCTGCCGATCTGCCGTAGTCGAGTCCGGCCTTGGAAACGCAGAAGACGGATTCACCAAGAAGGCCGCATCCACGGAGGCCGCCCAATTTTTCCAGGCTGGATACGACGCCCTTGCCTTCGGGCCCGGGAGCGGGAGCGGCAACAGCCATGGCCCCAACGAACACATAGAACTCGACCAGCTTGAGAGAGCGGTTCGCTTCTATGAGAAAGTAATTGAGAAGACCTGCCTATGATCCTTCTAAGGGAAATTCAGGAAAAGGACCTCGAGGCGCTCGAGCGTTTTTCGCAGATTCCGGGGTTCATCAACCTCCAGAATGATCGGGACGTGCTCCGGGACAAGATCCGCCGCTCGCGGGAGTCGTTCAGGGGTGTTCCCGGCGAGGAGGGGGAGCGCAAGTTTATCTTTGTCGCCGAAGATCTGGAGCAAGGCCGGGTCGTTGGCACCTCGATGATCGCCTCACAGCACGGCACGGCCAACTCCCCGCATTTTTATTTTCAGGTGGGCAACGAAAAGAAATTTTCCGAGTCCATCGGAACCGGGTTCATCCACGGCACCCTTGAGCTCAAGCATGAGACTGACGGCCCTTCGGAGATCGGAGGCCTTGTGCTCGATCCCGAGTTTCGAAACTCGGGCGCCAGGCTCGGAAGGCAGATCTCGTTCGTTCGCTTTCTGTTCCTGGGGCTCAATCGAAAGCTTTTCAAGAACCAGTTGCTTGCCGAACTCCTCCCCCCGCTCAACAAAAAGGGCCAGAGTCCGCTCTGGGAGGCGATCGGTCGGCGCTTCACCAACATGGACTATTGGGAGGCCGACCAGCTCTGCCAGAAGGACAAAGAGTTCATTTTTTCGCTCTTTCCGACCGGCAAGATCTACACGACCTTTCTGACGGCCGAGGCTCGCAACGCCATCGGCAAGGTGGGCAAGGATACCGAGCCCGTCGTTCATATGCTCAAGAAGATCGG
>CAIOHW010000099.1 GCA_903858195.1 Oligoflexia bacterium
AGCTCGACACCCATGTGCGGGCAGTATGCCGAGAACTCCCGCACCTCGCCGGATTCATCCCGGCTCATTGCGACTCTCTGGGCCACACTCTCCCCATCCCGGTCGCCCACGCAGGCCTCTCCCTCGGCGAGTTTTTCGGGATCGCACGGCCGGCCTCGTCGAAGCGCTGGCGTGGTCTTTTTTTCCAGAAAACCCATTGAGTTCGACGCCAGTGCGATCCAAGTCCTCGGATTTCTGAGTCTGAGAGGCGAAAGGAAGTCGGCAAGATCCGAGCGAGACTCCTCGATGCGGGAGTGCAGGAGGTTTGCAGCAAGCATCGCCATCGATACCCCGTTTCCGCCAAAGCCCGTCGCAAAAAGGATGCGGCCTGACTGGAGGCTGTGCCCGAGGTAAGGCAGTCCGTCTGCCGTCTCGAGGATCTGGCCTGACCACGCTTGTTCGAGTGCCTCGACCTCGAAGCGCGCGCGTGCAAAGTCCTCGAGCCTGGCGAGCAGGTCGCTCTCGAGTCTGGGGGGCGAGCCTACGTCGTGGTCCATGCCCCCCACCCAGATGCCGTTGGACGAGGTGGGCAGCGAAGGACGGATGAAGTGGTAGGGATCGCCGAGATCCCAATAGGTTCCGGCAAGCAAAGTCGAGCTTCGTAGCCGCGCCCCAAGAACATAGGTTCGCCGCGCCTTGAGCTCGAAGTGCACGGGATGAAGATCGAAGATCGGCGAGTGCGTGGCCAGCACGCACCACTCAGAGGCCACGCTGCCTGCCTCGGTCGAAACGCGGACCTGTCGCCGGTGGGGCGGACGGGGGGCGTCGATCTCGACAGCCGGAGAGTCCTCGAAGATCTGAACCCCCGCCGCTTGCGCAGCCTGCCTGAGGGTTGAGGCCAGCGCCCCCGGGTCCACGACGGCCTGGTTCTCGACCCGAATCGCCTCGAGCACCGGAAAAGGAAGCGGCGTGTAGCGCTGGGAGTTGGATGAAATGTGCAGCTCGGCCATCGCTTCGAGTTCGCGCCTGAGCACGCCCAGTTGATGATCCTGTTCGGTGTAGAGGTATCCCGGAACGCGAATCCATCCGGCCTCCCAGTGCATGAGCTGGTGGATTGCCGCACGGTGGGCCTCGCTGAAGGCCTCGATCCGCTCGCGCCCATGGAGCTTGATGAGCCGTGTAAAGCGGGTGTCGAGCACCTCGGTGACATGGCCCGTCGAGAGTGCGCTTTCGCCGGAGCCGAGTCGTCGAGCCTCGAGCAGGACCACAGAGCGCCCCGCCTGCGCGGCAAGCAGTGCGGTCAACATTCCGGTCAGGCCGCCCCCCACGACACACACATCGCAGCGCAGATTGGCCCTGAGCACGGGCAGTGGGGAGTGGAGCGGTCCGGCGGGACGCGAAAGCTTTGAAAACTGGATTCGGGATGAGGCCATCGCTCACACCGGAGCAAACCCTGTTCCGAGGCGCAGCGGTCAAAAATGGGGCGGGGGGCTTTACGAGGCCTGACCCGCATGTTCTATTTCGGCAAAATGGGGGAATCGGGCATGAAGCTTCGAGTTCGGTGGGCGTTGAGGATGGCGGTCGCGGTGGTTGCAATGGGCATCGTCCCGAAGGCGCAGGCCGGAAGTGAGCTTGTCCTTCGAGCCGGGCGGGTTTCTGTTTCATCACGCCCTTTGCCTTTCCAGCCCTCTGAAGCCAAGCTTCCCTCCGTTTTCGTGGCCCAGTGGCCGGTTGCCGTGAGTGCCGAACTCCGTTCCAGCCTCGAAGCACGCGGCTTTGAGATCCTTCGCTACCTCCCCGAAGACGCACTCGTTCTTGATGCGGGCCGGGCGGCAAACAGGCATCTGACGGCAGCAGAGCTCGGAGCTCGCGCCGTGTTTCCGATGGCAGCCGAGTGGAAGATCAGCCCCGACCTGCTTTCGCGTCGTGAGAGCACGAACCGTGAATGGCTCCTGGTTTCGGCGTTCCGTCCCGAATGGACTGCGAGTGTGGTCGAAGGCCTTTCGCGCATTCCCTCGGTCACCCTGCTTCGTGCTGAGGGCTCGGACATTGCCGTCTCTGCCCCGCTCGATGTCCTCGAGCAGATCGCAGCCGAGGCGAGGGTCGAATGGATTCAGGAACTTCCGGTTTGGGTGAGCCTCGATTACTCGATGGCAGCCGACCTTCCGGTGAGCTCCGGGTCAACGCCAGCACTCACCGGCTACGAAACGGGCACGCGGATCATGGGCTTTGAAGAGGCATGGTCGCGTGGTTACACGGGACAGGGCCAGTTCGTGGCGCTTGCCGACACCGGTGTCGACACTGGCGACCTCTCGACCCTTCATGCTGATCTCAAGCCCGTCGTGACCAAGGGGTACGCCCTTGGAATTGGCGGCAAGCTCTGGGGTGATCCCCAGGGTCACGGCACCCATGTCTGCGGATCGGTCGTCGGAACGGGCACGATGTCGCAGGGAAGTCTTCGTGGCGGTGCCTACGAGGCCACGATGCTTCCTGCCAGCATCTGGAGTCCGATCATGGACAACCTCGCTTTCCCAAGCGACTTCAATAAGCTCTTCAATCCGCCTTACAATGACGGCGCGCGCATCCACACCAACTCGTGGGGAAGTCCGCGAAACCTCGGTGAGTACGACAGCTTTTCGGTCAACGTGGACCGCTATGTGTGGGAGCACCCCGACTTTCTCGTGCTCTTTGCTGCAGGCAACAGCGGCGAAGATGCCGATGCCGATGGTCGCATCGATGAGGGCTCGGTCAGTTCGCCCGGCACGGCAAAGAACGTGCTGACGGTGGGCGCTTCCGAGAACCTGCTTGCCGTGGGCGGCATCCAGAAGCCCGTGGGCGAGCTTCGTGATGGCGCAACCAAGTGGGGGGTTGAACCGATCCGTAGCGATCTGCTCTCGGATAATCCAAACGGGATTGCAGCCTTCAGTTCGCGCGGCCCCACGGTCGATGGGCGCATGAAGCCTGAGATCGTGGCTCCGGGCACGAACATTGTGAGCACGCGCTCGCATCACCCCAAGGCAGGAGTGCTCTGGGGCGAGTATGATGCCGAGTACGTCTACGCAGGGGGCACGTCGATGGCGACCCCGCTGACCGCAGGCGCCGCAGTCGTGGCACGTCAGTACTTGGTGCAGGCAGCGCAGGTGCGCGATCCGTCGGCAGCGCTCCTCAAGGCAACCCTCGTTCACAGCGCAAAAGACCTGTTTCCTGGCCAGTTCGGCATGGGCCGTGGGCAGGAGCTCCAGAAGCCCCGCCCGAACGTCCATGAAGGTTACGGGCGCGTGGATCTCGATGCTCTGACCCAGCTTGCGGGCAGCACGGTGTTTGTCGACGAAAAGAACGGTGTCGCAGCCGGATCTTCAATCGCACTGTCGTTCTCGCTTGGCGCGGGTCGCGGAATCCGCGCAACCCTGTCGTACACCGACGCTCCGGCGTCGCCCTCGTCGGGTAAGACGCTGGTCAACGATCTCGATCTCGAGCTCGTGCATCCCTCGGGCAAGGTCGAGCGCCTCGGCGATTCGACCAACAACCTCGAGATGATCGAGATCAAGGCCGGAGCGGCTGCAGCAGGTGACTACGTGGTGCGCGTCGTGGGCCGAAGCATCCCGCAGGGGCGTGGCTCATCGGGCAAGCTCCCGTACGCTCTCGTGGTTTCTTCGACCGGAAATACCCTGAAAGCATCTAGATAACTGGATTTAAAAGCTGCAGCAGCTCATCGCGCGAGAAGGCCTTGAGGCCCAGCGGTGACTCTTCGATCAGGGCGCCCGAGAGCTTCTTCTTGTTCTGGATGATCGAGGCAATTCGGTCCTCGATCGTGCCCGGAATCTGGAGCTTGAACACCTGCACGCCGCGGGTTTGCCCCAGGCGATGCAGGCGGTCGGTGGCCTGGTTTTCTTTCGCTGGGTTCCACCAGCGATCAAAGTGCACGCACACGCTTCCGGCCGTGAGGTCGATGCCAAGCCCACCGGCAAGCAGGCTGCAGACAAACACGCTGCAATCGGGGTCGGAGGCAAATCGCTCGATTCGTTTGCCTCGATCGGGGGTGTCGCCGCGCAGCTCGGTGAAGCCGATCTTGCGCTGCTTCAGGAACTCGCCGATCAGATCCATCATGCCGAGGTACTGGGTGAACACGACGACCTTGAGGTTCGAGCCCAGCGCCTCGTTCAGGATTTCTTCAAACGTCTCCCACTTGCCGCTCTCAAGCGGATCGACCTTGCTGATCTTCTTGATCTTGCCAGCCGTGAGTTCGATGAGTCGCGGGTGGTCGCAGACCTGCTTGAGGCGGGTGAGCAGGGCGAGGATGTTGGCGTAATCGACCTTCTGTCCGGACTGAAGTCCGTCGCGAATCTTCTCGGCTTCGTTTCCGGTCAGGAAGGCGCGGTAGGCCTTCTTCTGCGCTGGCGTCATCTCGCATGAGACGACTTCTTCGGTCTTCTCAGGCAGCTCCTTCAAGACCTGCGATTTCGTGCGCCTGAGCAGGAACGGCGAAATCAGCCGCTTGAGTGCCTGCGCCTGATCGTCGTTGGGGCCTTCGCGCTCGGTGCCGTAGAGCCGCTTGAAGCGCGGGAGCGAGCCCATGTAGCCCGGGAGCAGGAACTCCATGATCGACCAGAGATCGACCGACTGGTTTTCGACCGGAGTGCCGGTCATGGCGATGCGGTAAGTGCTCTTGAGTGCGCGAGAGGCCCGCGAGCTGATCGTCGTCGCATTCTTGATGGCCTGTGCCTCGTCGAGAATGATGCAGTGCCAATCGCGATCGCGCAGAGCCGCTTCGCGCTGGAGCAGTCCGTAGGTGGTGAGTACGATGTCGATCTCGCCTTCGGCCGGGAGCTTTCGGTTGTTTCCGTGAAAGACGTACCACTTGAGCCCGGTTGGGTAGCGCTGAAGCTTATGCGCCCAGGCCGCGACCACCGAGGTGGGCGCGATCACAAGGGTGGCCTGCGTGGGGCGCTGCTTCTGGCGGTAGATGCTGGATAAGAAAGCCAGCACCTGGTGGGTTTTTCCAAGACCCATGTCGTCTGCGAGCAGCGCTGCAAGCCCGCGCTGGTAGAGGCTCCAGATCCAGCTCAGGCCGTTTTGCTGGTACTCGCGCAGGTCAAATCCGTACTTCACCTTGGGGAGCGGCGGGATCTTGGTTTTCTCGAAGCTCTTCTTCCACTCGTGGAATTCCTTCCAGTCGAGGTCGACCCGGAATGCCTGCACGCCCAGTTCCAGGCTCAGTCGGTAGGCCACGATCGGGTGGAGGGGGTTTTGCTGCGAATCATCCAAGAACCCAAACGCCGAAACCTTGCCGGCTTGCTTGGGGTCCTCACTTTCGCCCACTCCGCTGCGGTTGGCGTAGCGCGAGAGTTGGTTCAGCGACGGGTCAAAGCGGTAGATTCGCCCGCCCTTCCAGACAAACTGGCTGCTCAGGCGGCCCTGACGGGAGTACTCCTCGAGCTCGTCACTCGAAAAGCGGACGCGGGAGCTCTTGAATTCGTAGATGAGGGCGCGGCCCTTGTCGGACTTCTTGCCGATGCCAAGAGAAACGAGCTTGAGGGGCTCATCATCCACTTCGATCTTGAGCGAGTCTTGAAAGACGAGCTTCTTCTGGTCAGTCGTGGTGAGGAGCTTGACCAGGTTGTCGATGGCGGTGGAGCCCTGGTAGACGACCTTGGCCGAGTCGATACTATTCAGGACAGGCACGGCGCCCGGCGAAGGTGTGAGCTCGATGTAGACATCTTCGGTGGTGCGCCAAATGCCGGGCTCGGTCTGTCGGATCAGGTGTTGCACGGGCTCAACGCGCGTCTGGGTGGTCGCGGGGTCGAGAAAGCGGAGCGCCGGCTCGACCGAAACGCCCAGGAAGTTTCCGCTCTGAAAGAGGCCGCGAACAAAGGCGACAAACTCACCCCTGACACGGCTGTCGTGCTCTTCTTCGAGGGCCGCATCGACGCCGTGGTCGGTGTCCACGATCCCGGCACGAAGCAGGCTTCCTCGTCGGATCATCCAGATGGTGAGGGCAGCCAGATGCTTGCACCGAAGCTTTCCGTCTGCCGACGGGCGGCAGGTGCAGGAGGCAGTCTGGATGGTGCCATTTTTAATGCCGATCCAAGTTTCGCAGGCAAGCCCCGATGAGTCCTTGATGCGTGCCGTGACCTTCTTGCCGTCCAAGCGGACATGGCTCACCCGCTCCTCTCGAAAGAAGATCTGGCCGCGATTCCAGTCGGCCGGTGAGAACTCCCGTTTGACCTGTGCGATGAACAGCATGAGTAGGCGACGATCATAACAGAGCCCCGACACTGTGTCGCGCGATACACATTTGGCGCCCGCCTTCGCAGGTTGCTATCGTCAGGATACTGGCACTTACGCTGGCAGGTTTTGTGGAGGTTTCTTGTGAGGGCTCTGTTGGCTGTGGGGCTGTTGTTTTTTTCCGCCGCTGCTCTTGCTGCGAGGACCGGCCCCGTTCAGGCATTGGGCTGCAAGGCGCCCGTGGTGGTCAGCGATCCCGCATGGCTGGCCCAGCCAGGGGGCCGAATCGTAGGACAGTGGATGATCTGGGAGGAGGCGCAGGGAAGCCCGACGCCCACAGAAAGGCGTCTGATGGTCCGGGATCTGGGGGCCGATCAGCTGGTGGCCACCGCAGACGATCTCAAGCCCCGCGAGCTGATGCGTCGCAGTGGCGCTGCTGCTGCCGGCAGTTTTGGTGCGACGATCAACCATTTGGGAGATGTCTCCTATCTCGAGAGCGTGCCTCAGGGGACGCCCGATCCAATGAGTCCGACTCATGCCCCTTTGGCTTATTACACCGACCTTCTGTGGTTCTGCTCTGCGGCCAGTTGCCCGCTTCGCCCAGGCACGACTGCGGGCAGCCAGTATTCCTCGGGCCATGTCCCCGTGGCGGCGATCCCGCACAACGCGCCCGGTGGCCTGCTTGGGGCGTATACTCCGGATGGCGGTTTTTACGGAGTGGAGTTCAATCTCTTTAGCCTGACCTTCGGCATGACTTCGAAATCGCAGGGGCAAAAATTCATCCGCTCCTACGACATCCTGTCTGGCGTCACCTCGACGCTGCATCAGGCTTCGATGGGTGTTGCTCCGGGGGTACAGGACTTTTTTCGTGTGGTTCATTTGGATTTCGAGGGACAAACGCTGGGCTTCTCGTCGTTCCTCGTGAGCTTTTCGGCTTTTCCGATCCTGATCCAATCGCACTCGGCCGGTTTCATTGACATCAACCAGCAGACCCAGTCCGAGTACCTGACCGGGGCCGCCTCATTACAGTTGGAATGGGCTCGGACGTTTGGATTCGAGGACGGATCTCCGGCCGCCCAGCTTCGGCGGATTGGCTTTTACAGGGTGCCCACCCCCTCGACCGGAGGTTCCAAGCTGGTTTATTTGAATCTGGATCCCTCCTCTCCCCACTTCGGAGTTCAGGCGGAATATGGGGCAGGAGACTCGTTTGATGAGGGTGGATCTGTAGCCGCATGGGTTCACGGGAACCGCACTCGAAGGCTGGTGCTTCAGCGCACTTCACCCCAGATCCAGATGGGAGCTCCCGTCATAGAAATTCTGGAGTACAACCCGACCCAGAACCAGTTCAGCCTGGTCGAGACCTTGAAGGCCATTCCGCCCGCAGTGGCCGGGCAAACCGAGCACATGAGCCTCATGGGTGCCGACTACCGAAAGGTCCTCGTGCTTCTTCGCTCGCAGAGCGGGGCTCTCGTTCCCAGTGCCCGTCTTGCGGTTGCAAGCTGCCAGTAGGCCGGGTGGCCTTGGAGTTGGCCTAAAGCGCCTGAAGCTCCACGCGCTGGCCTGCTCCCCCGGGGCAATCGAGCGAGAGACTCACCCGCATGCCTGAGTGGAGCGCCACGGCGGGAGTCGCTGCGCCGAGCAGCACCCAGCTTCCGGCCGGGACCGTCTTGCCCTGATCCTGAACCAGGCGACTGAGGTCCACGAGCGAGCGGATGGGTGAGCCCGAAATCTCCAAGCCGAGGGCTTCGCTCAGTAACTGCGGGGCCGTAAACGAAAGGCGCCAGCTTTCGAGGTCCTTCCAGTGCGAGGGCTTGGCAAGCCCTCGCCCGATCAAAAAGTCCGAGCTCGAGGCATTGTCGGCAATCACATCCGGAAGCGAGAAGTACTTGAATCCGATGAAGCGCGAATCGAGCACTTCGATTGCCGGAGCCACCTGGTCTACGATCGACCAAGCCTCGTCGGCAGAGATCACGCCTGAAAGTGGCCTAGAGATGCGGAGCGCAATTTCGGGCTCGGCCTTGGGGTGGATCCTGCCCTGGAGGCGGTAGGGCTCGCCTGCCCGGAGCTGCATGCGGTCGGTCAGGACTCCAAAAATAGCCTCGTTTAGCCCCATTTGCCGGCGTTTTCCCTCGGAGGTGAGGCCCATCTTGTAGGCCACGACCTTCTCACCGGCACTCTCGCGAAGTCGAATGCCCTCGGCCTGGACTGCGTAGGCCTCCTGCACGCTGAGCGCGGGGTGTGTGGCGGTCAGGCGCTGGATTTCATGGGCTGCTAGGCGGGCATCGTGAAGTCGGGTGGCAAGCTCGGAGGCGGTGGGGTTCATGCAGGCGAGCCTAGCAAAGAATGCTCGGCATGGGATGGGGCTACCCTTTGGGGGCGCTTTTTTCTATAGTTCGGGCACCTGCCATGAAGCCCCGGTTCTACGACATTTCACCCCGCATCGGGCCCCGCACCGCGGTCTTTCCGGGCGATCAGGCCTTTGAGCGCCGGGTGTCGATGGCCTTCGATCAGGGCCACGCACTTGAGCTTTCGAGCATCGTTTCGACCCTCCACATCGGAGCGCATGCCGATGCCCCCAGCCACTATCAGGCAGGGGGAGTCTCGATCGACGGTCGTGATCCCCTGATCTACATCGGAGCAGCACAGGTGATCCGGGTCCGCCTGCCGCGGGGTGAGCGCATCGAGCCCCGGCACCTGCCCTCAACCCAGATCACGGCACCGCGCGTACTGATTCGCACCGATTCCTTTCCTGACCCGGACTGCTGGAACGGGGATTTTAACTCCCTGTCACCAGCACTCGTGGAGCATCTGGCCGCTCTGGGCGTGAAGCTCATCGGAATCGACACGCCCTCGGTCGACCCCGCCGATGACAAGCGGCTGGAGTCGCATCAGGCGATTGCGGCGCATGATCTGGCGATCCTCGAGGGAATCGTCCTCGACCAGGTGCCCGACGGGACCTACTTTTTGATCGCCCCGCCCCTTCGGCTTGAGGGGGCTGATGCCTCGCCCGTGCGTGCGCTTTTGTTGAGTCCGGAAGCGTGGCAGGAAATCGGAAAGGGAGCTGGCTGATGTCCGAGTCGATCCTGAATTATATCGGCGGCGCATTCGTCGCTGCACGCTCCGGAAAGGTAATCCGCAAGGATTCTCCGATCACGGGAGAGCTTGCGCTCATCCTTCCTGACTCGGGTGCCGAAGACATCGACTCGGCGGTCGA
>CAIOHW010000100.1 GCA_903858195.1 Oligoflexia bacterium
ATGCCCGCGTTGGTGAACAGGAGTGTGGGGTCATTTTGAGGAACGAGGGCCGAGCTCTCGACCTTGGTGTGCCCATTGCGGGCGAAGTAATCCAGGAATTTGCTACGGATTTCAGCGGCTTTCATCCTTTCATGCATAGCCGTCCATGGGGTGCCTCGGCAAGGGGGAGCAGGCATAAAGTGCCCGAGTGCCGCTGCAGTATTTGCCGATTTTTTGCCTTCACGAAGCCACATAAAATCAAGGGGTGATGAGTGTCGTTATTCCGAGACGAATGGCCCGTCGCGCGCTCCTGCTGCTGGTAGCGGTGGGCGTGCTTCACGGGTTCTCCGGCTGCTCGGCCAACCCCATGGCCGACCCGATCTCCGGAGATGAGCTCACCTCCGATGGGTTTGATGACATTTCTGCAGCCCCTGCTCCTCCTGACGCGTTTGTGGAGGATGCTCCGATTCCGGCCCCTGAATCTCTTCCGGAGGAGGTGCCTCCTGCAGGAGATCTTGCCGGGAGCCAAACCGTTGCCCAGCTCTCGCAGGCTGCCGAGGAGGACGCTGCGAGTCTTGCGTTTGCTGCCGCCCAGGGTGAGCTCGATGCGCAAAAACAGCCGGTTTCGGCGCCGCAGGCGGCCATCACCGGTACCGTCACCAGGCGCAGGGCAAGACGAAGGGCCAGCAGTGTTCCGGTAGTGGTTCGCACCAAGCCTTTTGAGTCAGGCGGAAGCATCTTGAATGGGTTTTATTTTACCCGGGCCGAGGACCAGTCGTGGGTGGACCTCGCCCAAAAGCTCTACGGTGATCCCGCAAAGGCAGAAGACCTCAAGCTCTGGAACGGAGCATCCGCGCTCCGGCCCGGCGCACTGATCTACTACAGCTCGCCTTTTCGGCTGCAGGACTTAGAGCAGATGAAGTCGTTTTCGCAGGATTACGGAATGGGAACCGAAGGCTATGCGATCCAGCGCGGCGATACGCTCTCGAGGATTGCCGCTTCTCGTTACGGGGGTGCCCAGAGCTGGAAGGAAATCGCCGCCGAGAACCCGGAGCTCCGCAATCCGGACCGGATCGATCCCGGCATGAGGATCCAGCTTCCGCCCGTACGGATTGCAACTCTTTCGCTGCTTGAGAAGGCGGCGATGGCTTCAAGCCGCAAGCCGGACCCCGAGCCCGTGCCCCAGCCCGTTTCCATGCCCAAGCCTGCCGCACCGGTGGAAGTGGAGCGTGTGCCCTCCAACGTGGCGCCCGAAATGGAAAGGCTCCGGCTTTCCCCTGAGGTACTGACCGGAGCCCTGGCCGTTCTACTGATTGGAGCCTTCCTGCTCAGGAGGCGGGAGGCTTAGTTCGAGAGCCTGCTGACATCGATTTCGATGGCAGTGCATCCCATGTTGTAACCCATGCCCGGGGTGGAGTTCATCAGGCCCATGCCCGTACTCCAGGTGAGTCGGCCTGTGAGCCGATGTTCATTGAAGCGAAGTGAACCCGTATAGCGCCCGGTGCAAGGATCGCTCATCCCGCTGGTGCCCGTGAGGCTGCGCTGAAGCTCCAGGCTGTCGAGGCGATCCTCGCGGAGAAACCCCTGAAAGGTGCCGGTGGAGGTGCTGCTCTTCCAAGTGCCGGTGACGAACTCGTTTCCAGACTGGCGGATCTCGAGCTGGACGCTCTGGCTCCCGGCGCGCTGGTTGTTCATGATGGAGTACTCAAAGCCCTGGTAACGCCCGTCTCGCTGCGGGCCGCAGGCGGCAACCAAGGTGAATAGTGCAACCCCCGCGAACGGGAGGATGCGGTTGTAGAAAGTCTTCATGATGGCAAAGTCTCCTTTCAATCAGTAGCGACAACCCCAATAAAGCAAGGCGTGTGCCCTTCTGGCCCAGCCTTAAGTGACTGAAATTAAAAGGTTTAGCTGAGACGTATCGGGGGCTGAACTGTCGAAACCTTGTACACCTGAAAAGAAAAAGGCCGCCTTTCCGTGAGGAAAGACGGCCCTCTTCAAGGGTTTCAGATTCCCGAGAATTACTTCTTCGCGGGAGCCTTGGCAGCTGCCGAAGCGGCTGCTGCAATCGTGGGCTTGCCTGCCATGGTGGCGCCGGCAGGAGCAGTCTGCGGGTTGGCCGCAGCAGCTTCCTTCTTCACGCCGATGCCTGCCTTGGCGAGCACTTCTGCGCGGATATTGGCCATCGCAGCCTGGTTGTCCTTGAGCCACTGGCGGGCGTTTTCACGTCCCTGACCGATGCGCTCGTCCTTGTAGGTATACCAGGTCCCGCTCTTCTCGATGATGTTCATGCCCGAAGCCAGGTCGAGCAGGTCGCCTTCCTTCGAGATGCCTTCACCGTAAAGGATGTCGAATTCGACTTC
>CAIOHW010000101.1 GCA_903858195.1 Oligoflexia bacterium
AACGGTTCATCTCAGCCCCTACCTCCTGCTCCGATCACTGCCATCTGGATCGACCCGAAGGCCTGCCCCGGCAGCATCCCCATGAAACGCGACACCACGGCGCTTGAAACGGCCTGATCGGCCTGAACCGTGATCTCACCCGGAAAATTCTGCTTTGGGTGCGACTTCTGCCAAATCTCACGAAGCTCAGCCAAGCGGTTCATCAGCGGCTCGGGCTGATCCAGGAGGTCTTCGGTCAGGCCGACGAACTTCTGGTCGAGATAGATCCCGGCCTCGGAGATCGCCAGCACGGGAGCGTCCTTCATTTCGCGAGAGGTCACGGATTGAGGCAGGGTGAGCCCCTTGGCCACGACCGCAAGCTCGGGCGAGGCCGAGAAGGTCTGGAGCAGGAAGATCACAAGCAGGCTGAACATATCCACCATTGAGGTGAGCATCAGACCCATGATGATCATGCGCTTGCGCCGGCTTCGCTGAAACTGACGGGCCACGAGATGGCGTGAGAACGAGCGGTCCCCGAGCTGCTGCGACTTGATGTTCATCGGACACCTCCCATGGCCGCCTCACGCGAGGCGGGAACAATTCCGAGGTTAACGACCTGGTTTCGGCGAAGCGAGTCCATCACCTGCACCAGATCGCCGTAGCTCACCGAAGCCGAGCTTTCGATCATTGCCGACATGCCTTGGGCCGACATGCCTTGGGCCGACATGCCTTGGGCCGACATGCCCTGGGCCGACATCCCCTGCGTGGCTCCCTTCACCCAGCCTGCGACCGTCTGGTCGATCTGGCGCGCGAGCCCGGCAATCGAGTCACCCTTGAATGCGGCCTTCTGCAGCACGCGGCCACCCTGCTTCATCACGAGCTCGGCCCGGGTGGGCGAAACCACCTTGAGCGAGAGTTCGCGGCTTTGCGAGTTGGAAGCCGGAGCATCGGTGCCATGGCTCTGCTTGACCTGCAGTGACCCCACTTCCAGCCAGACCGCAGTCATGAGCAGGAAGCAGATGCACATCGAAAGCAGGTCGATAAAGGAGACCAGATTGATCTCCGCGTCCATGCTCTTTCTACGACCGGAGCCCGAGGCCCCCCCTACAACGGACGCCACTCTGGCATCCCCCCTTAGACCGAGAGGCTCGGAGCCGAACGGCCCGAGGCACGGCCAGACGAGAGCTGGCGGTTCGTGTTCACGGTGTCCGAGAGCGAGTCCGACTCGGAGAGGAACAGCAGATCATTGAAGATCTCGGTCGTGTTCTCGGTCAGGGCGGTGACCGCCTTGTCGGTCTTGTTCTGGAAGATGGCGTAGGCCACCAGCGCCGGAATCGCCACGATGAGTCCGAAGGCCGTGCAGTTCATGGCCTCGGAGATGCCCTTGGAAAGGAGCGTTGCGCGGTCAGCGGGGCTTGCAGAAGCCACTGCACCGAAGGAGTGGATCATGCCCACGATCGTACCGAGAAGCCCCAGAAGGGTTGCCACGTTGCCGAACATTCCGAGAAAGCCGGTTCGGCGATCCAGGTTTGAGATCTCACGGCTCAGGGCCTCGTCCATGCGGGCCTGAACCTCGTCGTCGCCTGCTCCGTTTGCACGAAGCTGCGCGCCGATCACAGCGATGCGGGCGAGGGCCGAGTTTTGTGAGCCGGCCAGGCTCTGGGCAAGATTGCGGGCACCCAGAAGGTCGCCCTTCGAAAGGTTCTGGAGCATCTGCTCACGAAAGTTCGCCGGAACGTCCTTCAGCTTGAAGAACAGCGCATTGGCACGCTCTGCAATGAAGGCAGCCGTGAAGAGACCGAAAGCGAGGATGCAGTACATGAAGATACCGCCCTCATTGAAAGCCTGGATCATTCCCGAGATGCTCATAATCGATGACTCCCTTCGTCTTTTTCGTTCAAGCATGAACTCATGCATGAACAACTGCGCATCGGGAGTTCCCAAGCCGTCGGTCAACCGTTGACCGACTGGATCATGGCACTAGGAAGAAAAAGCCCCCGAGGCGGTTTCCCAAAAACGGTACTGCCCAAAACCGATACTGCTGATGTCGTAGGGAAACTCTAAGACCGGGCCGCCGGCTTTTGCAAAAGGTAAGGAGACAAAGTCGACATTTTTTGCCGACTATGTGCGTCAAGAAATTAGCGGGGTTCTCCCGAAAACCAGACCCAATCGGCGAGCTCGCCGTAGCGCTTATGAAGGATGGGCTCGCGGAGCACGATCTCGGGCTCGAGCTGATCCTTGCGATACTCGGAGGCATCCACAAACCGAATGGAATGCACGGACTGATCAGGCGCCCGCGCCTTCAGGCGAGAAACCACTCCATCAAAGTAATCCGAGTGAAAGCTCCCCACCACCAGAGCACGGAAGCTGACCCGCGCTTTGAGCAGCTCGTGAGCCAGAACATCATCGGTGAGGCACTGCGCCTGGTAGTACCGTTCGACCTGTTCGGGGGTGGCGTGCCCTCCTTCAGACATCACCGCTTCAAAGCGCTCCAAGTAACCCTGGCTCCCCATCTCAAAACCGGGAGGAATGAGCGCAGGGTCGATCGAAGAAAGCCCGCCCGAAAGGATCGGAGCCTTCTGGGAGCGCGACAGGTTCACCCCGGCAAGCACTCCACCCAAGCGAAGCCCCTCGAGCAGGAGCGGCAGATAGCTGCGCGAACGTCCGGCACCCTGCAGGCGATCCAGTGCCTCGCCGCCATCAATTCGCCCCTCGCGAAGATCGCTCCATGCGGCATCAATCGCAGGTTGATCGACTGCGTTTAGGAACTCCCACCCCAGAGTCCAGCGCTCCAGCGGTCCAAGATTTTTGGACTCCACCGCCCAGGCCAGTGCACGTGCCTGCTGCGCCTGCACCACGGGGGTTTCATGCTTCTCGCCCAGCACCAGGACTTGAACCTGTGCAAGATGGTCGCGCGCCTCGCGCTCGGTGATGAATCGCCGTTTCCAGACGTCGTAGACCCGGCCGTTCCAGAAGTCCGGACCACCGCCTGACAAGAGAGCCGAAGACGCGAGGGCCGAAGACGAGAGAGCCAGGATCACCGTCACGAACACCATTCGGGAGAGCAGGGTCTTCATGCCCGCGCTTGTACCTGATCGAAAACAACAACTCCAGTTGCCCGCATCAAAACGCTATGACAGAAGACCCCCCATGAAAACGATGACCGAATTTGCAGGCTTCAACCTCCGCGATGCCCAACGCCGTTCCAAGGAGATCCAGACCGGCCTGAGCACTCCTCCCGAAGCAGGAACTGAAGCCAGGCCCGCCGAAGAGCTCGCCACTGCCCATCGCGAAGCCCTCTCAGCCTACCTCACCGAAAAGTTCAAACTGGAGGGCGAGAAGCTCGAGCTCTTCTTTCAGGCCCTCGAGCTCGTCTCGGCCAAGCCCCGTGAACTCGACAACCTCAAGCGCGTGGTCATCTATACTGTGACTGAAGGCGAGAAGGTCCCCTCTCAGGTGCGCGTGCACGGCTCTCATGGAATGGCCGCCGAGTACCTGCCACCCGCACGCGGAGCCAAGTCCGAGGACAGGCGTGCTGCCGGAAGCAAACACGCCAAAAAAGGCGGCCGGGGTGGCCGCGGAAAGCGCAATCCCGACCTCAAGGGCAAGCGCCCGGACGGCGGACCTGAGCGCCGGGGCGGGGGGAGACCCAATCCGAATTCTCCCTCGACCCCAAGGAGTTAGCTCCACTCTCTAGTTCTAGACTTATATGGTCGGGTTTAGTAGAGCTGCCCGCCATGCGCAAGTTCGGTCAGGCCTCCACTCTTGGCTTTGTGTCCCTGTGTCTGCTTGCCCTAGGCGGGGAAGCTCAGGCTGCTTCGCGCCCCCGCATGGTCGCTGCAGACCAACTCGTTCTTCAGATCGACCCTGCCCTCAAACTCTCCTCTGAACACCGGGGGCAGATCGAACGATTCTTTGCCGAGAGCCTGGACCTTCTCCCGCTAAAGCTTCGAAAAACCCTGAGCCGTGTGGTGACCGTGAGCTTCGAGGCACTCGACGCGGCACCCGGAGTCTTCGTCCCGCCCTGTGTGGGCACCGAGCCCGATGCTCGCTGGGAATCGCAGGTTCTGGGCCGAGTCGAGAGACCTTCTGGCCCGTCCCGCCGCAGGGTCGATCGGGTCTCGCTCCATCAAGGCTTCATCGCTGAGATCCTTCAAGGTGGCGGCGCTGCACGAACCTACTCCTGCGGACACCGAAACCTCTATCGCCTCGCCGTTGCCTCGCTCATCCATGAGCTGGGACATATTTACGACTACGCCAATCCACTTACCGAGGCCGAGGAGTCGGAGCTTCGCCGGTGCGGGATTGCCGACGGATCACCCGTCAGCTCCGAGTGCATCCAACTGCGTGAGCGGCATACGGTCACAACGCAGCCTGATTTTTTAGATCTCATGGGATGGGTTGAGACCGGCCTGATCTTTCGATCGCGCAACCAGGCCAACCAGTCTTTTCTACGGAGTCCCGACCCCTACGAGTTCACCAGTCCGCGCGAAAGCTTTTCAGTCAATCTCGAGTACTTTTTGATGGACCCCGAGTTCGCCTGCAGGCGCCCCGCCGTCCATCGCTACTACTCGGCCCACTTCGGGCAGGACATGCATCCTGCCCGGACCTGCCGTGTTCGCACCCTGCTCCCCATCACGAGCGGAGTTGTGGGCGGCCCGGCCATCTTTGCGGACCTCGACCCATCGCGGATTTTCCAGATCCACGCCCTCTTCGCGGGCAAGGGCCCTGCAACGATGAGTCGCTGGGGTCACTCGCTCTATCGCATCGTGCGCTGTGCGCCCGAGCGTGAACGCCCGGGCCCCGAGTGCCTGAACGACATCGCCCACCATGTGGTCGTGAGCTTTAGGGCGAACGTGGCCGATGCGGCCATCTCGTATCTGAAGGGCCTGTTTGGCGGCTACGCCTCGCTCCTGTTTGCCCAGCCCTTTTTGGGCGTCGTCGAAGAGTACAATAAAGGCGAATTCCGTGAACTCATCAGCCTGCCCCTGCAGCTCACCGATGGCCAGAAAAGCCTCTTCATCGAGCGCGTGCTCGAGGCATCGTGGGAGTACGCCGGGCGCTACCGTTTTATCTCAAACAACTGCGCCACCGAGGCCCTGAACTTCCTGAAGGGGGTTCTTGGATCCAGCCCGATCAGCACTCACCATCCTCGCACGCCGGTTGGACTTCACGAGACGCTCATCAAAAAGGGCATTGTCGACGCAAGTCCGCTTACCGATATCGAGGCCGCACAGCAGAGCGGATATTATCTGGCCTCCAAGAAACCCGAGGTCGATGGTGCCTGGCGCGGAATCCAGGATGCACTGCTTGCCTCATGCGGCCGCGAGTGCACCAAGACGCTGCCCCGCAAGGTGGAGGGCTACCTCGATGAGAGCGCCTCCGAATGGCGAAAGGACCTGTACAACTCGCTCTGGAGCAAGCCCGCGTCCGGCCTCACCCGGAAGGTCGTGGGCGCCAGGTTCTTCCTGCTTGAGTCGTATGTGATTCGGCGCTCGGAACAGGCACTTCTGGCTGCGGTTGCAAGGTCGGTCGAACGCGACTCGCGCATGAAACAGGTCTTCGAGGAACTTCGGATGCTGCAGCAACAAAAGCTCCCCTCCCAGGTCAGGAGCGAGGGCTATGGCATCCCACCGGCTGGCGAAGCCGAGACCGGAACACCGGGCGGTGCCGGGCCTGCCGACGGACAGCTCGAACGTGAACGCGCACTCATCGATGAGGTGCTCAAGTGGGCACGATCCAGCTTTGCTCCGCTGTTTTCGGAACTTGAAGATGCGGCCAAGAACCGGCTCTACTTCCTCAAGGAAATGCGGCGCAGGGATGAGCCCGCAGGAGGAACGCCCCAGTGACCGAGATCCTGCCCCTGCTGATCATCACGTTTTTTGAACCCTTTGATGGACGAGCTCGCAACCGAAGCGAAGAGCTGGCGCGCGAGCTGGCCGAGCGCCCGGAACTCTCCAGTCGTTTTTCTGCCGTGCGGCTTTGCGGGCTTCCTGTGGTTTACGATGCGGCCCCCCGGATCGCGCTCGATTGCATCCGCACCCCCGAGTCCGCCTCCGGCGGCCCCCCTCCGTGGGTGATCTCGCTGGGCGAGTGGAGCGGATCCTCGCTTCGAGTTGAAACGGCGGCACACAACCGCGACCACTCCCCCCACCATCCCGACAACGCGGGCGAAACCCGAACTGGAAGGCCGATCCTTCCGGGGGCCGAACTCTCGTTGGGATTCCGGTTCCCGATGACCCGGTTCTTTTCGAGTCCGAGTCTTCGGGCACTCTCCCCAGCGGTCTCTCCTTCGCCCGGTGGGTTTCTCTGCAACCATTTGGCCTACCACCTCACGCGGACGCTGGGCCATGACGACATTGCTTTTCTCTTCGTGCACACCGGCCACCAGGACTCTCGCCCCGTCCGTGACGAGGCCATCGCGCTTGCCGAAGCCCTGGTGCTCGCCCATGACGGCAACCCGCTGGATACCGCTCGAAATCCGGTACATCGCGCAGAGATCGATCAGATGCTCCGACTCGATCCCGAAAATGACGATCTTCGCTGGTGGCTGCTGCAACTGCGTTTGAATCTGGGTCAACTCCAGAGTGGGACACTCGAATGATCCTCATCACAGGAGCCACGAGCGGAATCGGTGAAGCCTGCGCCCGGGCCTTTGCAGCCTCCGGAAAAGACCTCTGGCTGATGGGTCGTCGTGCCGAGCGACTTCAATCTCTGGCAGCCGAGCTCAGGACTGCACATCGAGTGGAGGTCCGGCACACGGTGCTGGATGTCCGGGATCGCGAAGCCTTCAGGGATCTGGCAACCCGCGAGTCTTCCTCGCTCGAGCGCGTGGAAACCTGCATCGTCAACGCCGGTCTCGCCCTCGGGCTTGAGCCCTTGCAGGAGGGCACGAGCGAGGACTGGGAACAGATGATCGACACGAACCTCAAGGGCGCGCTCTGGACCACTGAGCTGCTTTTGCCCTTTTTTACCCGGGCCAACCGGGGTCACTTCATCTTCATGGGCTCGGTTGCGGCGCGCTGGATGTATGCCCGGGGCAATGTGTACTCGGCCACCAAGGCTGCGCTCCACGCGCTTGCCGAATCGCTCAGGCTTGACCTGCTGGGTTCGCGGATCCGCGTCAGTACGCTCGCACCCGGACTGGTCGAGACCGAGTTCAGCCGCGTGCGTTTCAAGGGAGATGAACAGAGGGCCGAGGCCGTTTACTCAGGACTCGAACCGCTCTCGCCCGGAGATGTTGCTGATGCAGCGCTCTGGGTGGCTACCCGGCCCGAGCACGTGACGATCCAAGAGCTGGTGATCTACCCCACCGCGCAGGCGAGCCCCTCGCAGGTGGCCAGAACTCCGGCTACGCCGCCTCGTTGAGGCTGTCCTTGGCCTTTTCGTTGTAAGGAAAGCAGGCCCAACCCTCGGCCTTGGACCGAGTCGACAGGATGAGAGTGGCCCTTTCTCCTTGTCCAAAGGTTTTGAGCGCCATGGAGGCATCGCCGTGTTCGGTCGCAATCGCGACGAACTCCTCGATCGCCTTGCGCGTCACAGACCCCAGAAGCTTGTAACGTCTGCCATCGATCGAAAAACGAAAGACGGCGATCACAGCACCTGCTCCCGCCTTCGGACCCTCGCCATCGAGGCGAGTAGCCTTTGGCTTATCCTTGAGGAAGCGTTTGAAGTAGGCCAGCAGTGCGTCTTCGGACTGGAGAAAGAGGAGTTTGCTCATACTGACCTCTAATCGGCACCGGAGCCTGCGGGTGTTAGCCCAATTTCTGCTGTCAAAAGCTTGGCCAGGAGCTCCGGGTCCAACCGGTGCAACCCCCTGATTTCAGGCCGCCCGGATCTGGCACCCGGCTTGCTCAAGGGGCAGGCAGAACATATGAGCAATCGCAGCACGTCGGTAGAAAACCCCACCCCAGCAAAAGTCGTTTCGCTCGAGGCCGCGCGAAAACTTCGATCCCACTCCGGCCGGGAAGAAGAGCTCTCCTACCAGGCCCGAATCCTGGGCATGGACAAGCTTGCGCTCCTTGAGGAGATGGTCAGCTTTCAACAGGAGCGCACTCGCAAGGGTGAGCTCACCCTCGAGATGATGGCCCGCGGAAAGTACCTGTTTAAAGCCCTTGAAGAGCGCGCCGAGACGCGCGAGCTCCAGTTGCTCGCCAAGTCCTACCGCCGGCACCTTGAGCACGAGATGTCGCTCAAGCTCCAGCAGGGCTGAACCCCCGATTCGATCAGGCTACAGCAGGTTCGAGGCAAGCTCCGAAAGCTTCGAGCGCTCACCCTTGGTCAGCGTGATGTGGGCCGAGATCGACTCGTCCTTGAAGCGATCGACCAGATGAACAAGCCCGTTGTTGGCGGAGTCCACGTAGGGATTGTCGATCTGGAAGCTGTCGCCCGTGAGCACGATCTTCGTGTCATCGCCGGCTCGGGTGATGATCGTCTTGATCTCGTGCGGAGTCAGGTTCTGCGACTCATCCACGATCAGATACTGCTGTGGGATCGAACGACCGCGGATGTAAGTCAGCGGCTCGATCTGGAGCAGTCCCTGGTTCATGAGCTCCTGACAACCCTTGCCCGCCCCACGCTTGCCGCGGCCCGCAGTGGCACCGAACAGGAAGTCGATGTTGTCGTAGATGGGCTGCATCCACGGATTGAGCTTCTCTTCGATGTCACCCGGCAAAAAGCCGATGTCCTTGCCGAGCGGAAACACGGGACGTGACACCAGCAGGCGCTGGAACACTCCCTCATCCACGGTCTTGGCAAGCCCGGCTGCGATCGCAAGCAGAGTCTTTCCGGTGCCGGCCTTTCCGACCAGGCTCACCAGCTTGATGTCGTCGTTCATCAGCGCATCGATCGCAAAGGCCTGCTCGGCGTTCTTCGGGAAAATCCCCCAAAGGCCGTCAGCCGGCTTGAAAAGCGGAACGATGCAGTCGAGATCCTTGCTGTAGCGACCCATGGCCGTGTGCGTGGGGTTGGCCGCATCCTTCAAGATCACATACTGGTTGGGCCGAAGAGATCCCGCCTCGCGCACTGCGCCCGAGTACGAAAGACGCTTCTGCGCATAGAACTCGTCGATGAGACCCCCGTCGAGCGACAAGGTGGCCGTACCGGCATAAAGCTGCTCGGGCTCAACACTCTCGGGCTCGTAGTCTTCCGAGACGATGCCCAGAGCATCGGCCTTGATGCGAAGATTCACATCCTTGGTGACAAACACCACGGGCCGCTTGGGCTGGTCCTTCTTGATCGAGATGGCAAGCGCCAGGATCCGGTTGTCCGCCTTGTCCAT
>CAIOHW010000102.1 GCA_903858195.1 Oligoflexia bacterium
CGGACGGGTCACTTCACCACTGATGCTCGATGTGGTGAGCTCGACGTGGTCGAGGCGATAGACGGGAGAGAAACGGCGCATGTTGCGGCGGCTCTTGGAGATTTTCTTGTTAGGTGTTGCCATCTTGAGGTCCTCAAAATCTAGATCGTGAGGGGATAACAGGGATGGCCCACGGGGTCAATACGGTCTAACGATCTGTCTGTCGGTTCTAGAATCCCGCTTCTGACAAGATGGGCCTCACCCGGGTCCGGTCCGAGGAATCCTCAAGTAGGATCGAAACCCGCAGCGAGCCGCCTGAAAGCCAGCTCACATCGGTGGCCCGGATGGTCGCCTCGACCCCCTCGCGTGCCAGGGCTGTTCGCAGCATCCGGGCCGCCAATGCGGGGTCGCGTCGCATCAGAAAAACCCCGGGATCGAGCGTCACGGTCATGCGATGCGGTTCGCCGGAGCGCAGATTCGTGGAGCCTGCAGGCTGGCTCTTGGCCAGAGCACGGACCGTGGAGGAATCGATATGGGGGTTTGCTGATCCTCCCCCCGTGCTCAGGCGGGTGGGGAGCCAGATGAAGTCGGGGTGGGTGCGGTCCGGGTTGGCCGCACTGTACTGCTGGTGGCGCCAGAGCCCTTCGCCCATGATCTTTCCTGCTGACAGAACTTTCGTTCCATCCGGACTGGTTTCAACCGGAGCGTCAAAGAACAGGGTGAAGGCAAGGAAACGTCCGGCGTATTCTACGTCATTAGGCCAGGTGAACGAGACGCTCTCGTCGTCGGTGGTTTTCTTGATGTCGAATCCCTGAGTCACGTGGTCGGCTCTCACCCCGTCATTGGCCCAATAGATCTTGGCGCGAAGGATCACGGGATAGAGGGTGCGACCGTCGAGTGTTTCAGGCTCCAGGCGGTCTTCGGGGCGGATCGGAAGGAGGCGATATCCTGCCAACGGCTGGTTCCAAACCTCGTTACCGGTGAAGCGGTCGATCACGACCGAGGTGCCCATGAGTCCCACGTAGTTGGTGAGGATCATGAAGAAGGCGCGGGGAGTGACGTCCCAGAATGCCTCAAAGGTCGTCCCGCTGCCGTATCCCACGGCTCGGATCGACTCGGGCGCCTGAGGGTCGTAGATCCAGCCCGAGGTCTTCACATCCTTATTTGTAGATCCGGCAAATAGGGAGTGGCTGTCCATCCAAAGCTCGGTGAGGTAGGCCTTTTGGTCTCCTACCGTGAAGGTCTCACCCGAGGAGTGGCTGATCTCCGTGCGAGGTTCGGGCTCCTTGATCGCAGCAGCCGACCAGGCATTGCAGTGTCCCCACCACGCACGACAGCCTTCGCGGTATTGCTCGGCAAATGCATCGCAGGAGTGGTGGGCAAGCTCCCACTTTGCCGCTGACTGCGTGCCGCGACCAAACACCTTGTCGTAGCGTGCGGCGTAGGACGGGCTTTGCTCGGTCTCGTCGGCGATGCCATTTTTGCCGTACGCAAAATAGGAGCCGGCCCAAGGGACTTGATTGGGCTGCACGGAGCGCTCGCCATGGTTGTAGAGCGAGGCAAAGTCGGTGTTGGTGATCGTGAAGGATCCCTCACCAGACGCGGCACCGGCCGCCGCCGGGAGCAGCAGAGTCAAGATCAGGGCTGACCCGTTCATACGCCAGCTAAAGCGAGTGATCATGACTCCACCTCCGCGCCCACCTGGATGGCAAAGAACCGGTGGTTCTCCATGGTCGAGGGCCACGCATCACCCTCGCACCAGCCCACGACGGTGGTGTTGCCGTAGACATCACGGTAGCGGTAGAGCCGGGATTCCAGGCACTGGCGAGCGCCGAATTTTTTGAGTTTGGCCGCGACGTAAGGGTCCGCCGGCAGTGGCAGCGGGGCGTCCACGGCATCCATGCGACCGGCCACCGGAACGTCGATCGGAAACAGGGTCAGCCCCGATGAAGAGGGTTCGCCGGCCTGCCACCTGAGGCGTGCCGTGCGGGTTCGGCGGGAGTCCTCATGAATCTCGATTTCGATCCCGTGAGTCCTGTAGTTCGAATCCAGGTAGACCCGTGCTGCCGCCAGATCCCCCTGGCGAATGCTCCCGGGCGATGGCCTCGGGTCGAGCTGCCTGACATCGAGGATTCCGCAATCCGATCCGCTGGGAAGGTCGGCCGGGAAGAACTCGCGGTGGGCCCACTTGGTGCTGTTTTCCTTTCGGAGCTTTGAGCATTCGAGGAGTCGCTGGGCTGTGATTCCAAATCGGATCGGCGCGCCGTAGGTCAGGAGGGGCGTGTCCTGGGTCTTGGAAGCCTGGTCGGAGATCTTTGGAAACACGAGCATTTCAAGCCGCCCGCGAAGCCTCGAGAACTGGGGCAGGGTCTGACCTGATCCGGGTGACGCTACCGTGCGCGAGGCCCTGGCATCAAACTCGTTAAACGCCTGCCTGAGCGCCGAATCGTAGGCCGTATGCGTGGCACAGGCCGAAGTGAGCCAGTGGAGTGCTGCAGCCGCACCCAGACTCAGGATCTTGCGGCCTAGAGGAAGGTTAAGCTTCATGCTCGTCTCCTTGCCCCAAGTGTAGCCGAGTCGGCATGGGGCCACAAGAAACGGAAAAACCCGCCTCGGCACAGTGGCC
>CAIOHW010000103.1 GCA_903858195.1 Oligoflexia bacterium
ACCAGCAGGAAAAGCGAGGCGGGATCCCAGTCCCAGAGGGCCTTTTTGAGCGTGTCGGTCGTCCCGGTGGCTGCAGCCATCCAGGCACCGATTTCGCGCAGGTTGTGGATGGCAACGCCGGTTGCTCCGACCCGGTCGGCCGTAGGCTGGTCTTGGAAGAAAACGTGCTCGCAGCCACAGTCCTCGAGCACTGAACACAGGTCCTGCGATGACAATTGAGGCGAGACCGGAACGACCACGGCTTCGAGCGCCCAGAGGGCGAAGTGCATCTGTGCGAGCGCCTCGGAGTTCTCGGAAACGAGAGCCACTCGGTCGCCCCGGCCGATCTTCAGTCCCCTGAGGTGAAGAGCGGTGAGAAGAACCCTTTCGAGGAATTCGCCATAGGTTGTGGTCTTCCAGCTGCCTTCGATGCGTGTGGCAAACGCCGGCGCGTCGGGCGTTTTTTCACAGCGGGAAAGAAACGTGCGCGTGAGGGTGGTCTCCAGAATGAGCGGCATCCGTCGGTTCCTTCAGCGGCTCCGCTTCCGGGCCATGTCCATTTCGCGCTCGGCCGAGCGCTTCTTGATGTCGTCGCGTTTGTCGTGCTTTTTCTTGCCCTTGGCCAGCGCGAGCTCCATCTTCACTCGGCCATTCTTGAAGTACATCCGCAGCGGAATGATCGTGAGTCCATCCTGCGTCACCGCACCAAAGAGCTGGTTGAGCTGGTGCTTGTGGAGCAGGAGCTTTCGCTTGCGCAGGGGCTCGTGGTTGTTGATGTTGCCGTGCGAGTAGGGAGCGATGTGGGCCTGAAGCAGCCAGGCCTCATGCTGTGGGGTGACGTCAACGAAGGCATCCTTGAGGCTCGGGCTCTGCTTGCGGATGCTTTTGATCTCAGTACCCGTCAGCATGATTCCGGCTTCGACCACTTCCTGGATGAAGTAGTCGGACCGGGCCGTCGGGTGTGATGCAATGAGTTTCTCGCCCTCAGCCATTGGAGAGCCCGAGTGAAAGGATGGTCCTGAAGGCGTCCTCGACTCCCATGTGTGACTCGCGCACCTGCGATTCCGGGACCAGCAGGTAGAAACCGCCGGTGGGATTCGGAGTCGTGGGCACAAAGACATGGAGCATGCCTTCTGGCAGGGACTTGGGTTTTGCGCTTCCTGTCACAAAGCCCAGGGTCCAGAGCCCGGCACGGGGGTATTCGAGGTAGACGACGCGGCTAAACTGCTTGCCGCCGTCTGAGCCCAGCGCCCGCAGCATTTGATCGAGCGCGCTGTACACGCTTCTCAGCACCGGGATGCGCTGGATCACCTCGGTCAGGACTTCGAGGAGTTTTCGTCCGAGGTAGCGCTGGGAGGCCCAGCCCAGGAGCGAAACCCCCATGGCAAGCCCGGCTGCGATCGCAAGCGTGAAAGCCACCTCGAAAGGCAGCACGAGGGCCTGTGGCGCTTCGGCCATGGCCATGCGCCAGGACTCAGGCAGCCATGCCTTGAACCCCCAGAGAAATCTCAGCACCCCGAGGATCATCCATCCGGTGACCAGAAGCGGGATCAGCACCAGCATGCCGGCGACGAAATAGCGCCTAAGAAGGGTGCCAAATTGCGGAAAGCGAAGGGACTGCTTCACGGACCTAGAGTGCCATGCTGACCGAGACACCGCCACCCCAGACACGACCGCCGGCCGAATACCCGGGCGCGCCAATCTTGGTTCCGGCATCGCCCGTCTCGGTTCCTGCGGTCTTTTCGACGGTCTGGCTCACGAGCTGGTGAAAGATCAAATGAGCGTCGAGTTCGAGAGGGGCGGAAAGACCACCCGGGGACCCGAGCCTCCAGCCAGCCCCCACGCTTGCCATGTGCCGGGGGGGATCCAGGTAGTTGCCGGCCCCCGAGGGAGGGGAGGCAAAGATGCTCGGACGGTAGGCGTAGCCCGCGCGCAGGGCAGTCGCGCCTGCGCTCCACTCATGGGCCAGACGCGGGATGGCGATGTTGCGAAGCGGATAGCCGGGAAGGATGCCCGGGCTCACTTCGAGTCCGGCGCAGCTGCTGGTGCCTGCGCTGATCTCACAGTCGTCCACCGGCTGGCTGATCCGGGCTGCCGGAGGCGAAAACGAGCGCCACCCCTGCAGGTCGACCTGCGCAATGAGCCGTGCCGACGCTGAGTACTGCCACGACCACCCCGTCTCGATCGCAAGCGGATCGTAAAAGAGCGACGAGAGGGCGCTAAAGCGGATGTCCAGTGCTGCGAGATCACCGAAGGCTCGCGCGCTCGAGTTGAAGTTCATCTCGGACTGCGACGAGTTTGCCAGGCGCACGACCTGCGAGAGCGTGTAGCTCCCGCCGTTCCAGAGCCAGCCTGCCACCGGCGAGGCCTTGGGCTTTACGCTTGCCGTCACACGCAGGGTGGAGGGCTTGCCGCTCTGGGCCTGCAAAAAAAGCGTTCCATTGGCTGAGATCCCAAAGCCGACATGGGCCCCGGCCCCGATGCTCAAGTTCTCGCCCAGCCTTGCGCCAAGTCCGAGCTCAAGCTGGGGGCGCTGGTTGCGAGCACGGTAGAGCACATACTCGGGGATGAAGGTCTCGCCCGTGTCGGCAAATCCGAGCTGGTCAAAAGGCGAGTAGAAGGTAGCTCCCACCGCGAGTCCTTGCCAGTCGGGAGCAAGCACGTACGAGGCTCCGACGAGCTGTCCCAGAACCGTGCGGTAGTTGTCGGTGACGTCGCCCACGCGCTCATTCGTGCTGGTTCGATCGCCCGTGTAGCTGTTTTCGAGGGTGACGCCTTGGATGGGCGTGAAATTCGGGTCCATGAGTGTCCAGCCGTAGCTCAGCTGGAGGCGTTGATCCTGCGGCAGGGCGAGAGCTGCGGGGTTGGAGTAGGCCGAGAATCCGCCCTGATTCCAACTTCCCGCTGCGCCGGCAAGGGAGGTGGAGCGCGAGCCAAGGCCGGTCTCACCGAGGTTGGCAAGGGCGGTGGTAGGAAACACCCAGGCCGCCATCGCCCAGACTGCAAACTTCAGGAATGGAGTTGAGGGGGGGACGCGCTGGGTCACGCGCCCGTCTTAACCCGCCAAGCGCTCAGATGCCCAGTTCGAAGTTAAAACGCCCGATCCCGTAGTCGGCAGATGCGGTGGTTGCAATCAGGGGGAGGAGCGCGGCAATGGCAAGTCTTTGCATCGGCCCCGGATGGAAGCAAAAAACCGGCCTGCTTAGACCGCCTTAGAGTGACGCGGAAAGAAGCAGATCCCACTGCTCCCAGCTCAGGGCCTCAGCTCGAAGGGTCGGGTCGATTCCTGACTTTTCGAGGGCCTTCAAAAACTGCGGCGTCCCCTTGAGCCCGGCGCGAAGCATCTTGCGACGATGTGCAAAGCAGGCTCGAAGCAGCTGGTCAAAGACCTCGAATCTGGGCCCTGACTCAGGTCCTGCCAATGCGCCCAGTCGCGGGGCATCGCGCGGCACGAGCATCACCACTTCAGAGTCGACATCGGGAGGAGGCTGGAAGGCTCCGGGAGGGACTGATGCGACTTTCGAGATGTCCCATCGCGACTGCACCCAGAGCGAGAGGCTTCCCCAGGCCTTGGTTCCGGGTTCTGCGCGAAGTCGCTGCGCCACCTCGGCCTGGAACATGAGGATCATGAATGGGATTTTTTCCGGGTGTTCGACAAAACGAAGCAGGATCGAAGTGCCAGCCGAGTAGGGAAGGTTCGAGAGCACGCCCAGTGGCGGCAGATCGAGCCAGTCCTTTTCGGGAAGGTCCATGAAGTCGATGTCATGCACGCGCACGACTCCCGACCAGTGAGCGGCCCACTTTCGGTCTTTTTCGGCAACACTGAAGCGAAGCCTCGGAAGCTCGACGAGCTTTCGGATCATGGGCTCGGTCAGTGCGCCGCTGCCCGGACCCACCTCAAGCAGGCTGCGAGCCCCGGACTTGGCAAGCCATTCGAGGCACAGGTCGGTGAGTTTCTCGCAGAGAGCCTTGTCTCTGAGAAAATGCTGGCCAAAGGCTTTTCGTCGCGGATGTGCGGGCATTTTCTGGGTCTCCTAGTCTGCGGCGCTTGCCTGTGCAGCAAGCGATAGGCGGTCGCGTCCGGTAAGAAATTTTCCCTGCCTGTACCGGAACGCACCTGCTCCTGCGATCATGGCTGCATTGTCGGTGCAGTACTCGCGCGCAGGAAAGCTGGGAGCCACGGCAAGCCCGAGGCGCCGGGTCTCTTCCTCGAGGCGTGCGCGGAGCCGCGAGTTCGCGGCCACTCCGCCCACGATGGCAAGCGAGCGGCAGCCAAACTCGCGGTACGCAAGCCGGATCTTGCGGATCAGGGCATCGACAATCGCTTCTTGTACCGAGGCACAGAGATCGGGCTTTGCCCGTTCGAGCTCATCTGGGTTCAGCTTCTTGATCTCCAGAGCGACCGCAGTCTTGAGACCGCTGAACGAAAAATCGAGCACATCTTTTTGCGGGAGTGCCCTCGGAAAGTCATACGTATCGGGCCGGCCACCGAGGGCGGCCGTGCGATCAATCCACACTCCGCCGGGGTAGGGAAAGCCCATGAGCTTGGCCGTCTTGTCGAAGGCCTCTCCGGCCGCATCGTCGCGCGAACGCCCCACGAGCGAACGCGAGAGAACGTCAGCGGGCCAGTTCGAGGGTGAGTCTTTCAGCACATACAGATTGGTGTGTCCGCCCGAGATCACCGCCGCAAGAAGGGGCAGGTGCTCGAGAGCGGGCTCGTCGCGATCCAGAAACAGGCTCGAGAGATGTCCTTCGAGGTGATGCACCGGAACGAGGGGCTTTTCGAGCGCCATGGCCATGGCCTTGGCTGCCGTGACGCCCACCAGCAGTGCCCCCACGAGCCCCGGCCTCTGGGTGACGGCGATTGCATCCAAATCTCGAGCGGCCACTCCGGCCTCGGCAAGCGCTTGCTCGATCATGGCGTTGATCGTCTCGAGGTGATTTCGCGAGGCAAGCTCTGGCACCACTCCGCCATAGGGGGCGTGAATCTGGATCTGCGAGAACGTCGCCACGCTCCGTACTTCGACCCGGTGGCTGCCGGGGCGGAGAGTGACGACTGAGGCGCTGCACTCATCGCAGGAACTCTCGATTCCGATCAGGGTGGTGGACTCGTTCACGGAGAGGAGCCATCCCTCGGACAGGCTACGTTTGTAAAGGCCCGAGCCGGGGACTGTTGGACGGGTGCATGGGTGCTTCCCACTGCAAAGGGGTGGTCAGGCACCGGCAGGTGGCATTGCTGGCAGTCGATCGTGCGTCGACCTTGGAGGGTCTTCTGCCAGAATGCAAACTGACGTTCGTGGCACTCGGCACACTTGGCCGGAGTCTGGCGAGCGTTGGCCTCCGCCCTCTCCACGCGGGCGGCTGCAAGGTCGGTAGCTTTTCTCGCTTTTTCAGCCTCTTTTTGGAGTTTCAAGCGTGTGCGCTCCAGGAGGCGGGTCATGGGTCCCTGCGGGGCGTCCAAGTCCGTCCCGAGTGCCACGAGGCGTGATTTTTCGGGCTGTTCAAGTTCGATCAATCCGACCCATTGGTTTCGTGATGAGGCCTGATGGATCGAAGTACTCTCCTCGATCACGGGCTTTTCAAGCAGGCTCTGGCTGTGGGCTCCGATCACGAAATCAATTCCGGGCACTTCGCGGGCAAGCCTGCGGTCTTGATCGAGCCCCTGATGGCTCAGGACGATCACGCGGTCAGACGTTTTTTTCAGGGAAGGCACCATTCTTTGCGCGACATCGACCGGTTCAAGGGCCCTGAGCCCGGGTGGAAGGTTTACGCCGCTTGAAGCACCACCCACCAGCCCGAGGATCGCAATCCGCATGGGCGCACCCGCCTGTGTTCGGAGCACCAGAGTGGTGGATGCCGGAAACAGGGGCTTCCACGATCCAGAGTTGCCCTCGCGTGCCTCGAGGTTGGCCGCAATGGCGGTGGCCCCGCTCTCGCGCACCAGTCTCTGATAAAACGAGACGCCCATCGAAAAGTCCCTTTCGCCGGGTACGAGCACCTTTGTCGCGGTCAGCTTGAGGGCTTTTGCGAGGGCAAGGGCCTGCGTGCGGGCTTGGGCTTGGAGGGGCTCTGCAATGCTTGAGGATGAAAAAAAGAGGTCTCCTGCATCGAGCCTCACGCCGGGTTGGAGCTGGATCAGGCGCTCGAGCCGAGCCATGCCACCCAGTCGGTTGATGCTGCAGCCGCAGGGTTCGATTTCCCCCAGGATGTCGTTGGTATGGATGATCCGGGCCGGCGGAGCCGCTGCCCCGGCAGGCAGTCCTGCGGTGAAAAGCAGGGCTGCGAGGGCGAGCTTATGCATCCCGTTTCTCAGCCCTTGAGGCGGGCCTTTGCCTTGCGTGCTTCGGCTGAGCGAGGAAAACGCTCAACAAGCTCCTGGTAAAAGCCCTTGGCGTCATCAGACATGCCCAAGGCATCAAATGATTGCGCAATCTTGAGGAGCGTAAGCGGAATGCGCTTGGACTTCGGGAACTGGTCAGAAAACTTCGAGAAGTCCACGATCGCAGCCTTGTACTGCTTGGTCAGGAGCTTGGAGTCTCCCTTGAGGAAGAGCGCCTCCTCGGCACCGCGACCGTTCGGGCTCTGCTTGAGGTAGGAGTCGAAGGATTCAATGGCATCGTCGAACTTGCCTGCGGCGTGCGCTGCCTTGCCGCGCTCAAAATCGCCTCGAGCCCCGCCTTGGGCTGGTTCGGAAGAGCGGCTTGCCTGCGATGAGC
>CAIOHW010000104.1 GCA_903858195.1 Oligoflexia bacterium
CGAGCAGGCTGTGCAGGCCGCGAAAGCAGGGCCCGAGGCGCTCAGCACCTCAATCAAGCAGGTTGCTGGCTGGCTCAAGCGCTTTTCAGATCCCGTGGGCAGGGACGTTCGCCTCCAGGCCACCGCCCGGGCGCTTGGAATTGAGCCTGGGCTGCTCATCAAGGCTGCGGGCGGCGCGTCATCCACACCTCAGGCTCCATCGGCTCCCATCCCCATCCGTTCGCAGGCCCGAACCCCGGCAAGGCCGCAAGCGCAGGCGAGCTCCAAGCCCGCCCAGCTGTCCAAGTCCGAGCTCGTGGTGCTCCGGGGCTTTGTCTGGGGCCGCGAGTTTGCCGATCTTTTGGCCCAATCCAGGGCCCAAATGCCACCGGGGCAGCCGCTTTGGGAGCTTTTTGAGCATCCTCCCACGCGGGAATGGGTGCAATCCGTGGTGTCCGACCCCTCTCGATTGAATCGTTTGCGCTCGGCCCCCGACACCCTGGTGGGCGAGGTTCAGTCCCTCCAAGTTCTCTCAACCATTACAGAAGCCCTGCTGGCCGGCGACGCTCCCCACACCCACGAGGAGTTCCTGGGGGCCATGAACCGGCGGATCTACCGCTCGTGGGTACGATTTTCGCATCACATCAAGAAGGCGCTCGGCGCTGCAGAAGCCAGCGGGGACGCGGAGTTACACACCAAACTGATGCAGGAATATGTTGACCTTCAGCGTAAAATAAAGGAGCTTGCCAACTTCTATGACGACGCCGAATGAAGCAACTTCCGTCGCCCCCAAGGGCGCTGAGTCGAACTCTGCGCTCCTCAAAAACAAAGAAATCAAGAAGCTCATCGAGTTCGGGCTTCAGCGTGGGTATCTCACCTACGAAGAAGTGAACGAACTTCTTCCGCCGGAGATCCTGCAGCCTCAGCAGATCGACTCGGTGATGAACCTTCTCTCGGACAACGAGATCGAGGTGCTTGAAACCACGAAGCGCCCGAAGGAAGTCGAAGACGAAGACGAAGATTCTGAAGACGGCGGCATCGGCGCTCCCGAGGCTCCTGAAGCCAAAGAAGAAGCGATTGCAGCCGGCCCCGACTACGCTCGCGGCGCAGATCCGGTAAAGCTTTACCTCAAGAAGATGGGCAGCGTTTCGCTCCTGACGCGCGAAGGCGAAGTTGAAATCGCCAAGCGCATTGAAGAAGGCGAAATCGAAATCCTGCGCGCCCTGCTTGCCTCGCGTCTCGGCACGCTTGCGATCGTCGAGCTCGGCGAGCGCATGGAGTCCGGCCGAACCAAGGTCAAGGATGTCATCCGTGGCGTGGACGAAGAAATTTCCGCCGACGACGAAAAGGCCTACCTCGACAAGGTCCTTGCTGCGATCTCCAAGGTGAAGGCGCTGGTCGGCTATCAGGAAAAGGCCGAGCCCAAGCTCGTCGGAGCCGAAGCGCGCAAGACTCCAGCCAAAGAGAAAGAGCGGCTCCAGACGGAAATTCGCCGTCGCGAGCGCCAGGTCGAATCTGCGTTCGAGAACATCATGTTCAACCGCAAGACGATCAACCTGCTCTCGGCTCGCATCAAGGGTTTCTCGGATCGCGCAAAAGAACTCGCAGACGAGCGCAAAAAGATCCTCGACTACCTTGTGATCAAGGACCCGAAGGAACTTCGTGAGCTGATCAAGGATTTCAAGGCGACTCCCGAGCAGATCCCTGCTCTCTGCCGCAAGTACGACACTAATGAACCCAAGCTCACCCAGCTTGTCCAGAACGAGGAAGACCTCGGGCGCAAGATGGACAAACTTGAGGAAGAGGCGGGCATCGAGCTGAACGAGATCCGCCGCATCAATGACACGCTCACCGTCGGCGAGCGCAAGGCCGACCAGGCCAAGAGCGAGCTCGTGGAGGCAAACCTTCGCCTCGTCGTTTCGATTGCCAAGAAGTACACGAACCGTGGTTTGCAGTTCCTCGACCTGATCCAGGAAGGCAACATCGGCCTGATGAAGGCAGTCGATAAGTTCGAGTACCGCCGTGGTTACAAGTTCTCGACCTACGCCACGTGGTGGATCAGGCAGGCAATCACCCGCGCGATTGCCGACCAAGCCCGTACGATCCGCATTCCGGTGCACATGATCGAGACCATCAACAAGCTCATCCGCACTTCGCGACTGCTCATCCAGCAGCTCGGCCGTGAGCCGACTCCTGAGGAGATCGCAGTCAAGATGGAGCTTCCGGTCGACAAGGTCCGTAAGGTCCTGAAGATCGCCAAGGAACCCATCTCGCTCGAGACTCCGATCGGCGAGGAAGAAGACAGCTACTTGGGCGATTTCATCGAAGACAAGAAGATCATCAATCCGGCCGAGGCGGTGATGAACATCAACCTGTCCGAGCAGACCCGCAAGGTGCTCTCGACTCTCACTCCCCGCGAGGAGAAGGTCCTGCGCATGCGTTTCGGGATCGGAGAGAAGTCCGACCACACGCTCGAAGAGGTGGGCCAGGATTTCTTCGTTACTCGTGAACGTATTCGCCAGATCGAGGCCAAGGCGCTGCGCAAGCTCCGCCATCCTTCACGGGCAAAGCTTCTCAAGTCGTTCGTTGACGGCTGACCCGTTTTACGGGGCCCATAGCTCAGCTGGTTAGAGCTGGCGGCTCATAACCGCTTGGTCCCAGGTTCGAGTCCTGGTGGGCCCACCAATTTATGATTGGAATCATGGCGGCTCTTCCCGAGGAGATCCATTCGCTCGTGGGTGCCCTCGAGTGTGATCGGATCGTGGAGCGGGGCCTGAGGGCCTACCATGTGGGGCGTCTGGAAGGCGTTTCCTGCGTCTTGGTCCATTCCCGCATCGGAAAAGTGGCTGCATCGTCCACCGCAACCCAGTTGATCGAGCATTTCGGAGTGAAGGAGCTTCTTTTTACCGGGGTGTCGGGCGCGGTGGCACCCGAGCTCCGTCAAGGCGACATTGTGGTGGGGACCGAGCTTTTTCAGCATGACCTCGATGCCAGTCCGATCTTTCCTGCTTACGAGGTGCCGATGCTCGGCATCAGTCGTTTCAAGACTGATGCAGCTGCAGCTGAGAGACTCAAGATCTCGGCACTCTCACTTGCAGCCGAGCTGGGGGGCAGCGGGGGTAGGCTTCCACGCGTGCAGACCGGGCTGATTGCAAGCGGTGATCAGTTCTTTTCGAGCGCCGAGCAAGTGAACCAGCTTCGAAATAAGCACCCTGATGTTCTCTGTGTTGAGATGGAGGGCGCTGCAGTCGCGCAGGTCTGCCACGAGCAGGGGATTCCGTTCTCGATCGTGCGCACCATCTCGGATGGGGCCAACGAGTCTGCTCCCGGTCACTATGAGGGATTCCTCGAACGAATGGCCGGTGTCTATGCCCTGGGTGTGGTGGGACGGTTTCTTAAGGAGTCTAAAGCATGAATATTCCGTTTCCCGGTGCGATGGCCGGTCTGGATCCCTCGAAGCTCAAGCCCGAGACCCTGATGAAGCTCACCCAGCTCATGCAGGAACTCCCACCGGGGATGATTTCTCGGATTCAGACACTCATGCACAACGCCATGGCTGGATTTGATGTGCGCGTCGAGATGGCGCAATGGGAGCGTGAGCTTCCGCCTGGCTTTCGCGAGAAGATGGCCGGCCTCATGTACGAGGTCCATTCTCAGCCCGTCCCTTCCCAGCCCGCCCAGGCCACAGTGCTCCACGACGAGCGGGATGCCCGGCTGACGGTGCTTCGTGCTGTTGCCGACGGTTCGCTCGCTCCCGAAGAGGCGCTGCAGGTCTTGTTTCCGGAGTCCTGAGGCGGACTATTTGTTCGAATCTTTCTCGAGCAGGGCGATCCATTCTCCCAGCTTCGGAGAGGTGAAAACCAGGCTCCAGGTGCTTCCGCCGCCGTTAAAAAAGGCCACAGAGTCTACCCTTCCTTTGCCCTGCGCACGCCTGCGGATGGCCGGAAGAGCCAAATCCAGGCCATGACCCGTAAGCCGGATCTGCTGGTTTTCTGAGCTCAGGGCGACGAGGTAGTCACCGGGAGGGACCTCGACTTTTCCGCAAAGCGATGCGTGCTGGATCCGGATCTGCATGACCAGTCATTTTACCGGCCGCCTGCCCGATGAAAAGGAGCTGTTTTTTTGACGCTCCTCTTTGACAGCATTTTCACCAACGGCAGTGGGTACTGGATGTTACCCTTGAGACTCATATGAAAATCAATTTTGGCAACCGTGTCCTCCTGACCATCGCAGCCTCCTGCCTGATCTGCACCACCGCGGCCATCGTAGTGGCAAGAGCGCGGCTGCAGGAAAATGGGGAGCAGGGCCTGATCGAAAAATCCCGTGCGATTCTGTCACGCCTTGAGGTGGGTCGCGACTATGTCGCCGACATGGGTATGCTCGACTCCGTCGCCGAGGAGATGGTGAAGCGCCATCCCAATGGCCAGCTTCCGGATGAGGACAAGCTCAAGGTGCTCAAGAACGTGCCCGTCTTCGCTGCGCTCAAGCTCGGTGCAGAAGGGGCTGAAAAGGAAAACTACCGCTTTAGAGTGGCCTCCAAGAAACCCCGCCGCGAAGAAAACAAGGCCAGCGCTGAAGAGTCGCGCGTGATTGACCGTTTTGAAGCGGACTCTTCGCTGCAGGAGTGGGTGGAGAGATCCAAGGATGGTGCGACCCTTGCCGTGCTCCGTCCGGTGAGGATCTCTGAAAAGCAGGGCTGCCTGCTTTGCCACGGGCACCCCTCCAAGAGCCCTTGGGGCAATGGGCGGGATATCCTTGGCTACCAGATGGAAAACCTGAAAGACGGCGAGATTCGCGCCACTTTCGCAGTGGTCTCGAGCACCGAGCCCGTGCATGAGGTCGTCGAGGCGGCCACCGACAAGATTATCGGCTGGGGCGTGTTGTTCACCCTGATCGCCCTAGGGATTGGATTTGTGATCATCCGCCGCCCGATTCGCAGGCTGGGCGATGTGTCGGAGCGCTTGGGAGTTTCAGGGGTTGAGCTCGGAAACGTAAGCGGCCAGATCTCGAGCGTGAGCCAGAGCTTGTCGGCGGCCTCGACCGAATCGGCAGCCTCCCTCGAGCAGACCGTATCGTCGATCGAAGAGCTGAGCAGCATGGTGAGTAAGAATGCCGACAGCGCACGTGAGGCGGCGGGCCTTTCGCAAGGAGCGCGTGAGGCTGCAAAAAAAGGAGAAGTGGAGATCCGCGAGCTCATCACTGCGATCAGCGAAATTTCGACGAGCTCCAAGAAGATCGAGGAAATCATCAATGTCATTGATGACATCGCATTCCAGACCAATCTGCTGGCGCTGAACGCCGCGGTGGAGGCGGCCCGTGCGGGCGATCAGGGCAAGGGCTTTGCCGTGGTTGCCGAGGCGGTGCGAAACCTCGCACAGCGAAGCGCCGCCGCAGCCAAGGACATCACCTCGCTCATCAAGGATAGCGTTGGCAAGGTGGAGCGGGGGTCATCACTGGCCACCAATAGTGGGCAGGCTCTCGGGGCAATCGTCACTTCCGTTCAGAAAATGGCTGAGATCAACGCCGAGATTGCGGCTGCAAGCTCCGAGCAGGCCTCCGGGATTTCACAGATCACCAAGGCCATGAACCAGCTCGACCAGACCACCCAGCAAAATGCAGCAGCCTCGGAAGAGTCAGCCGCTTCGGCAGAGCAGATGGCGCTGCAGGCGTCCTCATTGCAACGTCTGGTTGAAGACCTTACGGCCGTGATCGAAGGTCGTGATCAGTCCCGTGAGGCAGGCTCTGGCTCGCATCCCAACTCCAATCCGCCTGCGTTCGGGCTTGGGGGGGGATCGCCCAACTACATGAGCTCACGCCGGCAGGACGTCTTTCCGGAGTCGGCCATGCACGAGGGCAGTTCAGTGAAGAAGTCCGCCCACAAGGGGCCGCCAAGCCATCCGCCCAAGGGGGAGCAGGGACGCGCCAAGGTGCTCGGGAGCGTCGAAGAGATCAGCAAGGAATTCTGAGAGTCTCGGGTCCTCGATCAGGCGGCCCTGCGGCGTTCGAGGGTGGCAAGGACTCTTTCGTCGGTCATCTGGCTGAAGTCCTCGTACCAACTTCCCACGGAGCCGAAGGCCTCCGGTCTTTGCAGGGTAATCACCTCATCATAGAGCTGGCCGGGCCTCTCCAGAGACTCCGCTGCCTCGGGCGCGGCCACGGGTACGGCAAGAGACAGGCGCTTCACACCGTGCCTGCGCAGGTAGACTGCCGCCGCCTCGGCGCTGATGCCGGTTGCCAGGCCATCATCAATCACGCAGGCATGAAGTGGAGGCGGAAGGAGCGGGAGCGGGTAGCCCCGATACTTCAGGATTTTCTCATGGAGATCCTTCTGCCTGGACTCGACGAGGTCCGATAGATCCTCGGGCCTGAGACCGAGTCGCTTCATCCAGAACCTTGAAAACAAGGGTGATCCATCCTCGCAGAGGGCGCCGATTCCAAGCTCCGGATCCCCTGGTGCTCCGAGCTTGCGGACCACGAGCACATCCCATGGAACTGAAAGCCGCTCGGCAACCGGACGCGCAACCTCCACGCCCCCGCGCGCCAGTCCGAGGAGCAGGCTGGGCTGGTCGGGAGCTCGGTCCCAGCCTTTTTCGAGGAGCGCATCAGCCAGCTGTCTTCCTGCATCGGTTCGATCGCTAAACAGGTGAAGCATCCAAAAAAGTTGCAGCAAGAGCCCGGCCACCACTAGGTTGGGGGCATGGCACTTTCGGTCCGCGAGATTTGCGATGAGATTTCCTGGCTGGCCCCCGAGGCTACAGCCGAGAGCTGGGACAATGTGGGCCTTCTGGCAGGCGACCCGGAATGGCGTACAGCCGGAGCTGTGGTGAGCATTGACCTCACCCGCGAGTCGATCGAAGCCGCCCGCCGCAAGGGTTACCGCCTGATCGTGAATCACCATCCCTGCATTTTTCCCAAAAGTCGGGGGCTATCGCGGGTGACACCCCCATCACTGGTGTTTGACGCCCTCCAGGCGGGAATTGCAGTCGTGGCCTGCCATACGAACTTTGATCGCTGTGCACTGGAGGTGCCGCATGCGGTGAGCGGCCTGCTGGGTGCTACCCTCGTGGGTCGACTGCTCGAGCAGCCGGCGGGATCCCTCAAGAAGCTTGTCGTGTTCGTTCCCAAGACGCACACCGACGAGGTCCATCAGGCGCTGAGTGGCGCCGGGGCAGGCCACATCGGCAGGTATGATGATTGCGCTTTTATTACCCCAGGTGAGGGGCGTTTTCGCGGAGCTGCCGGCACAAATCCGTTTCTGGGCCGCCCGGCGGTCTCCGAGAGGGCGTCCGAAGACCGGCTTGAGACCGTCTTCCCTGCGGGCCTTGAGGCTGAGGTGATCCAAGCCCTGCATGACTCCCATCCCTACGAGGAAGTGGCCTATGACATCTATCCGGTCGAACAGGGCCCCACGGGGGAGGGCGTGGTCCGGGGGCTCGGGTATGGATTCTACGGCGATCTCAAGCGTCCCCTCGAGCTCAAGGCGCTGGTGCGAAAGGTCGTGCGCTTGTTCGAAGCTTCAGGGGCCCTCGTGACTCCCGCACACAGGGCGAGCCGCAGGAAGACGCGGGTCGCTCGCATTGGCTATGTCGCCGGCAAGGGCTCCTCGTTCGTGGGCGCGGCCCTCAAGGCCCGTTGCGATGTCTTCATCACGGGCGAAACGGGCTACCACGACGCACTTCGGGCGGCACGCGCAGGCATGGCCGTGATTGAGCTTGGACATCGTGAGAGCGAGCGGTTCTTCCTGGGTACAATGGCGGGCTGGATCGAGGGGCTTGGCCTCAAAACTCTCGAGCTCAACTCTCCCCAGCAAGTGATGGCGGGATCGCGCCAACTCGGGTAGGAGCATCGCCAGAGGCGCAGGACGGATGATCGCTGGCGGACCCCCGCAAGAGGGTGCGCGGGAGGAAAGTCCGGGCTCCGAAAGCAAAGGTACTGGCTAACGGCCAGGCAGCCGTGGCGTGAGCTCCGGCTGACGGACAGTGCAACAGAAAACAAACCGCCTCGAGGGCAACCTCGCGGTAAGGGCGAAACGGTGGGGTAAGAGCCCACCGCCCGGCTGGTGACAGACGGGGCACGGCAAACCCTACCTGGAGCAAGGTCAAATAGGGGGGCTATGGCTGCTTTGCCCGCCCCCGGGTAAGACTGCTTGAACCGGCCGGCAACGGCCGGTCTAGAGGAATGATCATCTCCGGTCCCACCTGGGTGGTGGGGGCCGAAGACAAAACCCGGCTTACAGTCCTGCGCCCCCACCCAACGCGTCTCGGTTTTATCCAATTGTCACGCTCAAGTACCGGTGGTAAGCCGCTGCAAACTCAAGCGTTTGGAGGCCTGCGACGCAATGAATACCTGGAGCATTTCGGACTCGCTCAAGCTCTACAATATCGAAAACTGGGGCGACCAATACTTCAGCATCAACCCCAGCGGCAACATGACGGTGCATCCGCGGCGTGGAGAAGGCCCGGGCATCGATCTCATGAGCGTGATCGACGAGGTCAAGTCGCAGGGGCTCGGCCTTCCTGTGCTGATCCGATTCCAGGATATCATTCGCCACCGCGTTGAGTCGCTCAACGAAGCGTTCCGCAAGTCGATTGCGGAGTGCGGCTACGCCGGCAAGTACACGGGCGTCTATCCCATCAAGGTCAACCAGATGCGCGAGGTGGTCGAAGAGATCATCGACGCAGGCAAGCAGTATGACTTCGGACTCGAGGCCGGCTCCAAAGCCGAGCTCACCGCGGTGATGGCCATGCAGCTGAGCCCCAATGCGCTCATCATCTGCAATGGGTACAAGGACTACCAGTTCATCAAAATTGCGCTCATGGGCCTCAAGCTCGGCAAGCGCGTGCTCATCGTGATCGAGAAGCTCACCGAGCTCTACCAAGTCATTGCCGTCGCTCGCGAGCTCGGTGTGACTCCGCAGATTGGAATCCGCGCCAAGCTCTACTCCCGTGGCAGCGGCAAGTGGGAGTCCAGCGGCGGTGAGTTCGCCAAGTTCGGCCTGACGACTCCTGAAATCCTGCACGCAGTGCAGGTGCTCCGTCGCGAGGGCATCCAGGACGGTTTCAAGCTCCTGCACTTTCACATCGGATCGCAGGTCACCAACATCCGAACCATCAAAGATGCGGTCAGGGAAGGCTCACGCATTTATTCGAAGCTGCGCAAGATGGGTGTGAATCTCGAGTACATCGACGTGGGCGGTGGTCTCGGTGTCGACTACGACGGTTCGCGCACGAGTTTTGACAGCTCCATCAACTATTCGCTGCAAGAATACGTGAGCGATGTCGTCTACTCGATCAAGGAGATCTGTGAGGCCGAAGAGGTTCCCGTGCCGAACATTGTCTCGGAGTCGGGACGCGCGCTCGTGGCACACCATTCAGTGCTCGTGGTCAATTGCTTCGGCAACACTGCGATCGGGTCGACCCAGGTCGCGCTCGAAGAAACGGCTGATGAGGCCGATGTCGTCAAGGAGATGCGCTATCTCTCGCAGAACCTGACGGCCAAGAACCTGCTCGAGCATTACCATGACGCCGTCCAGCGCAAGGAAGAGGCGCTCAGCATGTTCAAGCTGGGCTTTCTCTCGCTTGAGGACAAGGCCAAGGTCGAGCAATTGTTCTGGCAGATCTGCAAGGTGATCCATCGCAACGCGCAGGGCGTGAAGTACGTGCCCGACGAGGTTGAGGCGCTTGGAAAGAATCTGGCGTACCAGTACCTGTGCAACTTCTCGCTCTTCCAGTCGATGCCCGATCATTGGGCGATCCAGCACCTGTTTCCGATCGTTCCGGTGCACCGCCATAACGAGGAGCCGTCCAACGACTCCACGCTGGTGGATATTACCTGTGACTCCGACGGTAAGGTCTGCAAGTTCATTGACCTGCGCGACATCAAGGAGACGCTGCCGCTTCATCCAATCAAGTCGGCCGATCCGTATTATCTGGGTTTCTTTCTGATGGGTGCCTACCAGGACATCATGGGAGACCTGCACAACCTCTTCGGGCGGGTCAATGAGGTCCACGTGTTCCTCGATGAGACCGAGCCCGGCGGCTATTACATCGAAGAGGTGATCAAGGGTAACAACATCGCCGGCGTGCTTTCGTGGATCCAGTACTCGGGTACCGATCTCGAAAAGAAGGTCAAGGAGCAGATCGATGCGCGTGTTCGCGAGGGTGCGATCAAGCCCAAGGAGGGCGTGGATCTCCAGAACTTCTACGAGTCGGTCTTGAACGGCTACACCTATCTCGACTCCGAGAACCACTCGCGAATGCAGTCGGCCGTGGAAGAGATGATCCGTTCAGGGACGATCAGTTCGGTGGGGAATCTCGCGAACCTCGGTAATCCATCGCAGTCGATTTCGTACTTCAATTGATGGGATGGGGGATCGCCCATGAAGTTTCTCAACCAGGGTTTTGACCACGTTGAATTCGTAGTGGGTGACGTTTCCCAGCAGGGACGGCTCTACGAGCGCATGGGCTTCGAAAAGCTCGGCGAACGCAGGCTTGAGTCACAAGGCTCCCGCTCGGTGCTCTACGGTCAGGGCTGGGTTCGCATCCTGCTCACCCAGCCCATCGAGGGTGCGAGCGCTGCAGCCTGGGAGACGAGCAACTCCATGAAATTCCTTCGGAGTCAGGCCGAGGGCGTGTGTGTGCTTGCGGTCGAAGTGGATGATGCTGCCGAAGCCTTCCGGGAGACCACTTCGCGCGGTGCCCGCCCGGCCATGGAGCCGCGCAGGTTTGAGTCGGAGCAGGGAACCGTAGTTCGCAGTGAAATCTGGAGCCCCGAGCAGGTACGGTACGCTTTCATTGAGCGCAGGGCGGCAGGCGGGGACTCTACTCCCGCTCTTTTTGACGAGGGTCTGGTCGCATCCCGCCTCAAGAGCCCTTCGCCGTTCGGGATCTTTCGGATCGATCACCTCACCAACAACGTTTCGATCGGAGAAATGGCCAAATGGGTGGAGTGGTACAAGCAGGTGTTTGGCTTCAAAGTCACTCGCCACTTCGATATCCGCACCGGTCGAACGGGCCTGACTTCGGATGTCGTCCAGTCCGAGTGCGGCCGCATCATCGTTCCGATCAACGAGGCCACTGAGCCCGCAAGCCAGGTGCAGGAGTTTGTGAACCGCATGAAGGGTGCTGGCGTGCAGCACCTTGCCCTCGATACGACCGGGCTTCCTGCAACTTTGAAGCAGCTCCGTGCTCGGGATTTCAAGTTCCTGACGGTACCGCACACCTACTACGAGGCAGTGCCGACCCGTGTGAAGGGCGTGACCGAGGATCTGGGTGAGATGGAGCAACTCGGCATTCTGCTGGATGGCGAGGGTGAGGGTTATCTTCTGCAGATTTTTTCTGAGGAGATCCTTGGCCCATTCTTCTTCGAGTTCATTCAGCGCAAGGGCAACCAGGGCTTCGGCGAGGGTAATTTTCGAGCCCTCTTTGAAGCCATCGAACGCGACCAGATGAAGCGCGGTGTGCTGTAGTGGGTGATCGCTGGGTGTTCCTGCGGGGCCTTGGCCGCAGGCAGGAGCATTGGGCGGGATTTCTCGAGCGCTTCCATGCTCGAATTCCTGGGGCCCAGATCGAGGCGCTTGACCTGGCAGGGAATGGAACCGAGCGGGATCGTCCTGCCTTCACAAGCATCTCGCAGTTCACCGATGACATCCGGCTCCGCTCCAAGCTCCTCAGGGAGGGTCCGGTCCGGGTAGTGGCCATCTCGCTCGGTGGAATGGTTGCAGCCGACTGGGCCACTCGCTATCCGGGCGACCTGCTTTCGGTGCACCTGATCAATACAAGCGACCGGCGCCATTCGCCCTTCTGGCAGCGCCTCAGGCCAGGGACCTATCCGGTCTTGCTGAGGGCCTTTCTAGAGCGAAAGGACGCGCTCGAGCGTGAGCGCACCGTGCTCTCGATCGTATCGAATTCACCTGAAGAGCAGCGGAACCGCTGGGCTGAGCAGTTTGCCCGCCTGGAGGCCTGCAAGCCTGCCGAGTTCTTGAAGCAGATCGTGTCGGCTCTTCGATACGCTCCCCCCAGCCATCCGCCGCAGGTCCCAGTGACCCTGCTGAGCAGCAAAGGGGATCGTTTGGTGGACCCGGCCTGCTCCGCGAGGCTTGCTGGGGCATGGGGGGCGACTCTCGTCTCCCACCCGAGTGCAGGCCATGATCTGCCACTCGATGACCCTGAGTGGGTGATCGACAAAACCCTTTCGGGTTCATGACTTACGCGGATATTGACACCCCCCAATTCCTGAGCATATGAGTCGGCCACTTCTCAAAAGGGGGGAAGCCTGAATGAAGTGTTCGAGTCGAAGGTTCGTTGCATGGGCGATGGCAGCTTCCATTTTTATGGGCTCTTCGGTGATGACACCTAGGCGCTCCGAGGCAGGGATCGGCCTTCTCGTCGCAGCGTTGGGCGGAAATCCGATTGCAGCCGGGGCCTTTGTTCTGGCCTCGGTCGGGGCCGGTGCCGGCGCTGTCCATTTTTTCAGCAAGGGTTGGAACAACAAGGGCGGCAAAGCCTTGGTGAGCTACCTGATCTCCGCGGCTGCGGCCCTGGGCGCCATCTACCTGCTCGATAGCCCGAGCGTTGAATCAGGCGAGTTCAAGAGCCTGTCCGAGGAGGACGCCCAGAGTGCGGGACTCACGCAACAGGAGCGGAACTCTTATGAAAAAGACCTGCCCCTGCTCAACTCACTCCGCGAAGAAGTGATCCTGCTCGCCAATCGTGAATTCAAGGACAGCAAGGCCGCTTCGGTCCGTGACCTGGAGCGCATTTCGGGGTTCATCCGAGTGCAGTGGCAGGAGTTGGCTGGCGATTCTCTGGCCCCCGAGACGGCTGCGGCGATTCGCAAGCTGGGAAGCCGCCTGTCCTCCGATGCCAAGAACTGAGCAAGGGGACGCACATGAAGAAGCGGTTAGTTGCCCTGATTTTGGCGGGCTCCGTCGGGCTTGCCTCGATTTCGGTTCCACGTAGGGCGGATGCCATCATAGCGGCCCTTCTGGCGAGCTTTGGTGGCTCGACTCTGGGGGGCGGGGTGGCCTTGCTTGCCGGCGCAGGCAGCTCTGCGGGAGCCGTGCTCTTTGCCAAGCGTGCTTGGGAGTCACGCCGGGGAAGGACTTTGATCTATACCCTGCTTGCGCTGGGCTGCGCGGTTGGGGCGTTTTACATGCTCGATGCGCCGGAACAGGCCTCTGGCGAGCTCCGCGCCTTGTCGCCTGATGAGGCGCGGGCGCTCGGGATGAGCCAGGCTGAGCACGCCGCGTACGAGGCCGAGCTTCCGCAGCTGAATGCAGTCCGCGAAGAGGTGATTCTCCGCGTGGCCCGCGAGTTTCCAGAGGGCTCGGTGAACTCCCTCCCGCGGTTTGAGGCCATGATGATCAGGCTCCATGAGGAGTGGAACCAGCTGGCGCCTGCCACCTTGGATCGTGCCGCCGTGTCTGCAGTCGCCAAGCTTTCCGAATCGGTGAGGAGCAAACTGTGAAGACGAAAATCTCCAAGGCTCTTGTCGTGACGCTTCTGGGTGTGTCCCTGCTGTCGGCTCCCCGTTCTGCGAGGGCCGGGTTTGCGATTTTGAGTTTCGGATCGGGACAGCCGATCGGGACGCTCCTGATTTTTGCCGTCGGCGCGAGTTCAGCGGCGGCATCCCTCGAGTTTTTTCGGATCGGCATGCGAGAGACGGGTCTGAAGCGTGCTGGATCCTTTCTCCTCTCCGCGCTTGCGGGGATTTCAGGCTACGTACTCTTGGACGCAAACGATCCAAGGACAGGTGGACTCGCCTCGCTCTCAGAGTCCGATGCAAGGGGCGCCGGCCTGACCACGGCTGAGTGGCGATCGTACCAGAGCGATCTGCCTCTCCTGAATGCCCTTCGAGAAGAAGCCATTGTTCGGACCGCCAGGGCCGTCAAGGCACAGCCTGAGATGCGGGATGAGACTGCAGTCCTCATGCTTCGCGAGGAGTGGTACTCGCTTTCAGAAGGTGCGGTGGACCCGCTCAGCCTCGTTGCCGTCCGAAAGCTCTCCGACCGGGTGGTCGCGCGCGTGACTCGCTAGGATCGCGCTTAATCCCGGATCCAGTGGCAGGTGTAGCCGCCGGGATTCTTCACCAGATAGTCCTGGTGATAGTCCTCGGCCGGATAGAACTTCGAAGCCTTCGCGATTTCGGTGACGATCGGCTTCTTCCACTTGCCCGACGAATCGACTGCCTTCTTGGCCTCTTCTGCCGTCTTCTTTTGTTCTTCTGACAGGTAGAAGATGGCCGAGCGGTACTGAGACCCGATGTCTTGCCCTGGCGATTCAGGGTCGTGGGGTCATGCATCTTGAAGAAGAGCTCAAGGATGGCCCTAAATGTGGTCTTGGACGGATCAAACCGGATCTCGATTGCCTCGGCGTGCCCGGTCTTTCCAGTCTTCACTTCGGGATACTTGGGGTTTTCGGTAAAGCCCCCGGTGTAACCCACCTGGGTCTCTAGGACGCCCGGATGCTTGCGCAGGATGTCTTCCATCCCCCAGAAACAACCGCCTGCAAGCAGTGCGGTTTCAGTCTTTGCGGGTGACCCGGCTTCGGCAGAGCTCAACATGATTCCTCCGATCGCGAATAGTAAGGCGAGTCCCTTCATACGAGCTCCAGAAGCTCGGATGGGTGGATTGCCCAGTGATGGGGCTCATGGGGTGCGAGCCGCTCACGCGAAGCCACCCGGTCCCAGAGAGCGGCCACCGCCTGAGATCCGGCCGCACGGGCAGCCAGGATATCAACATGCGAATCGCCCACGTACACGATCTCATGCGGCGACATCCCCATGCGCTCCAGCGCAAGCTGGATTCCGAGCGGGGCGGGCTTCGGGCGCTCCACATGGTCGTTGGCAATGACCGTGACGAACTGCTCGAGAATGCCATGGTGCTTGAGGATCATCTCGGTCGTGTTCCAGCTCCGGCCTGTGACGATCGAAGTGGGGACCTCGCGCTGCCTCAGTGCTTGGAGCATTTCGGCAACCCCGTCATGCAGGGGTACCCGGTCCATGTTCTCATCAAGATACTTGCGGCAGGCGGCGTAGGCCTCCTCGGCACGCTCGCGTCCCACGATCCGCGCAAAGATCTCGCCTTCGCCCGGACCAAAGTGGCCCATGATTTCTTCCGGGGTATGGGGCCTCCCACCACAGAGAACGATGCCGTGGTTAAAGGCCTCGAAAGTGGTGGCAAGCGAGTCGACGAGGGTGCCGTCGAGGTCAAAAACGATGCCTTTGATGGGTTTGCGGGTCATGCTAAATGGGCCTCATCATGCTGCTCTCACACGTACCCGCCTATTTCAAGCAACGCCGCGAAACCCTTCTGGAAAAGGCCCCCGGTTCGGTCTTTCTTTTTCCAGCCAACGAAGAGTTCCTCCGCAACCCGGACGTTCACTATCCCTTCCGGCAGGAGAGCAACTTTCAGTACTTGTCGGCTTTTGAGGAGGCAGAAAGCTTTCTCGTTGTGATGCCATCAGGCTCCCAGGGGGCTGGCAAGTCCCGGATGGTGCTCTTTGTCCGCGCGCGCGATGTCGAGAAAGAAATGTGGGAAGGCGAGCGCTACGGAACCGAGGGTGCGCGCAAGGTGTTCGGGGCCGATGAGGCCTACACGATTGACGAGCTTCCGAGGCGACTCCCTGACCTGCTCAAGGGCGCAGAAAAAATTTATTACCGCATGGGCCTGCATGCCCAACACGACAAGCTCGTGATCGAGGCCATGGAGATCCAGCGCAGGAGCATGGGTCGAAGTGGCAAGTCACTCCCCCCAATCGCCGATCCCAATGAGGTGGTGGGCGAGATGCGAATGTTCAAGTCAGCGGATGAAGTGGCCTTGCTTCGCCGCGCCTGCCAGATCACGGCTGCCGCCCACAAGACGGCGATGCAGGAAGTCCGTCCTGGAATGAACGAGTTTGAGGTCGAGGCGCTGGTCGACTATTCGTTTCGCAGGCAGGGCGCCCAACGCGTGGGGTACGGAAGCATCATCGCAGGCGGAAAAAACTCGACCTGCCTGCACTACCGCTCCAATAACGAGGTGCTCAAGGACGGCGACCTGATCCTGATCGATGCCGGAGCTGAGTTCGACTACTATACGTCGGACATCACCCGCACTTTCCCGGTCGGCAGGCGTTTCACCGAGGGCCAGGCCAAGCTTTACTCGATGGTGCTCAAGACCCAGAAAGAAGCGATCGCCATGACTCGTCCCGGGGCGAAGCTCCCCGAGATCCACAAACAGGTGTGTGAGAGCCTCATTGACGGGCTTCTTTCGATGGGGCTCCTCAAGGGCGACAAGGCCGAGATCTTCAAGACGGCAGGCCACCGCCGCTTCTATCCGCACAATACTTCCCATTGGCTGGGGATGGATGTGCATGATGTCGGGCTCTATCATCGCAATGGCGAGGCGAGGGTGCTCGAGCCTGGAATGGTCTTTACGATCGAGCCGGGTTTTTACTCCCAGCCGGGCGACTCGGCCGTACCGTCCGAGTTTGCGAAGATCGGAATCCGTATCGAAGACGATATCCTCGTCACCGCCTCGGGCTGCGAAAACCTCACGGTGGATGCTCCCAAGGAAATCGCCGACATCGAAGCGCTCAAGAAGTAAGTAGAAATCGCCATGAAGCTTGGCCCGTTCGAGATCGATCATCCGTTCATCCTTGCTCCGATGGCCGGGATCACGAACTCGCCTTTTCGAAGGCTCATGCGCCGGCATCGAAGCTCGGTTGTCGTGTCCGAGCTCGTGTCGGCAACCGGCATCGAGTACGCGGGCTCAAAGACGCTCGAGCTTTTGAAGTTCCACGAGGAAGAGCGCCGAGTGGGGCTCCAGATTTTTGGTGAAGACCAGGAACATCTGGTCAAGGCCTGCCAGTACGTTGAAAAGCTCGGTGCCGACTTTGTGGACCTGAACATGGGCTGTCCGGTTCCGAAGGTCGTCAAGAAGGGTGCAGGCTCGGCCATGTGCCGCGATCCCATCGGGCTCTCGAAAATCCTAAAGGCAATGGTCGAGTCGGTGAAGATTCCGGTCACGATCAAGATTCGAACGGGATGGGATGCGGGTTCGAGAAACGCGCTCGAAGTGGTCAAAGTGGCGGCGGATGCCGGTGTAGCCTGGGTTGCTATTCACGGCCGGACGCGAGCTCAGGGCTATAGCGGTGAGGCTGACTGGGATTTCATCGGCGACATCAAGGCCAA
>CAIOHW010000105.1 GCA_903858195.1 Oligoflexia bacterium
CGGCGCTGAGCAGGGTGCGCACATTGGGGAGGGCGGCAAGCTTCTCCACGAGCACGCTATCGGCCTTGAGCTTGTCGCCGAACTCAAGAAGCGTGACCTGTGTGGCAATGGCCGCCAGATCTATGGCCGCCTCGACGCCCGAGTTGCCGCCACCCACGACCGCAACCCGCCTTCCCTTGTAAAACGGTCCATCGCAATGGGCACAGAACGCCACACCCTGGCCAATGTGCTCGCGCTCTCCGGGAATTCCGAGCTCACGCCACTTCGCCCCGGTTGCGATGATGACTGCGCGCGCCTGCAAAGACTCGCCACTCTCAAGCGTGATGGAGCGAACGCCGTCGGCAGCGCGATCTCCCACAGCGCTCACTCTCCGGTGCTCGAGCATCCGCACGGGGTACTTTGACAGGTGCTCAGCCAACTGGGCCGAGAGCCTCAGACCCTCGGTGTACGACTGTGAGATCATGTTCTCGATGCCTTTGGTCTCCTGCAGCTGGCCGCCAAAACGCTCTGCCAGGAGTGCCGTCGAAAGCCCTTTTCTTGCGCTATAAATCGCTGCCGATGCCCCGGCAGGCCCCCCACCGATGACAACAACATCAAACGCTCCGAGGTCTTGGGCTGCTGCTGCAGTCACGCCATAGTGCGCCTCGAGTCTGGCGATGAGATCGGCCATGGAGATTCTTCCGGAGTGGAGGAGCTTCTCTTCTCCAGCGACCACCACTGCGGGCACGCCTTGGATGCCCAGGCGCTCGATCTCTGCCTGTGCGACCGCACCATCGACCGTCTCATGCTCAAAGTCTGCGTGGACCGACGCCATGAGGTTCAGCGCCTGCACCACCTCGGGACAGTTCTCGCACGAAAGCGACATGTACGTCCTGAGACGCACCGGGCCCCGGATGGCACGGATTCGAGCAGCCACCCCTTCATCCGGGCGTTTTCCCTTTCCGCCCGCATTCAAGATCGCAAGCACGAGCGAGGTGAATTCGTGACCTCCGGGCACCCCACGAAACCGGATCGCCGATCTTCCGGCAGCGTCCGCAATCTCAAGGCGCGGTTCGGGGGTTGGCTCATGGGTCTTCTGGATCCGGACAAAAGCAGAGGTTCCTGCGAGATCGCCCAGCATCTCGTCGAGCTCCGGCTGCGAGGGGTGGCCCGACGAGCTGACTCTCAGGACCACGGGCGCATCCAACCTGCCAAAGACTTCGCGGAGCTGTTCAATCAGGGCTGAGTCGAGCATGGTCTTTCCTCCCGGCCGCGCCCGTGGGCAGGCGCAAAAAAACCGGGGAGAGGGAAGAAGTCCTCCCCCCGGTCTGAGTGTGGTTCCAACAGAGAAACAGTGGGCCTTAGATCTTTCCGACGAGGTCGAGCCCTGGCTTCAGGGTCTTTGCACCGGGCTGCCACTTGGCGGGGCAAACTTCGCCGGGGTGCGAGGCCACAAACTGTGCGGCCGTCACCTTGCGGAGCAGCTCATCGGCGTTGCGGCCGATGCCGTTGTCGTTGATCTCGGCAATCTTGATGCGGCCCTCAGGGTCGACAACGAAGGTGCCACGATAAGCGAGGCCCGCCTCTTCGATGTGCACACCGAATGAGCGCGAAAGGTGCCCGGTGGGGTCTGCGAGCATCGGGTAGCGGATCTTCTTGATGGTTTCGGAGGCGTCGTGCCAGGCCTTGTGAGTGAAGTGCGTATCGGTGCTCACGGAATACACTTCGACGCCCATCTTCTGGAATGCGTCGTACTTGTCTGCCATGTCACCGAGCTCAGTGGGACACACGAAGGTGAAGTCTGCGGGATAGAAGAAAAAGATCGACCACTTTCCGCGCAGGTCGTTCTGCGTGACCGTCTTGAAAGCGTTGTTATGATAGGCCTCGACCTTGAAGTCGGGAATCTTGCTGTTGATCAGAGTAGCCATTTTAAATCTCCTTTGATGATTCCACTTTGCCGCATTCCAGCGACATTTAAAAATCGATTGTTTTTATTGTTTGATAGCTTCTGTCTATGTGTCAGGCTGCTGCCATGGCCACCCTTACCCAACTAGAATACTTGGTCGCGGTAGACCGCCTGCGCCACTTCGGCAAGGCCGCCAAGGCCTGCCACGTCTCGCAGCCCACGCTGAGCATGCAGCTCCATAAGCTTGAGGAAGAATACGGACTTACGTTCTTCGACCGAAGCAAGCAGCCCATCCTTCCCACCCAGGAGGGTCTTGCCGTGATCGAGCAGGCCAAGAACGTGCTTCGGGAGGTCGGTAAACTCGACCACCTTTGTCGGAACCGAAAGAACGAACCGACGGGGGATTTTCGCCTCGCGTTGATTCCAACGATCGCCCCCTACCTGCTCCCGCTTTTTCTGGGGACCTTTGCCACCCGCTACCCCGAGGTGCGGCTGTCGATCGAGGAGATGACGACCGAGAACATCATTGCAGCACTCGAGCAGGACCGAATTGATGCGGCCATCCTCGCCACTCCACTCTCGGTCGAGAGCTTTGTTGAGCGCCCGCTCTACTACGAACCCTTCTCACTCTATGTGAGCTCGGGCCATCCGATGGCAAAGCTCGACTCCGTCAATGAAGACAAGCTCGACGGCAGGGATCTCTGGCTTCTTTCCGAGGGCCACTGCCTTCGAAACCAGATCGTTCGAATCTGCTCGCTTCGGGGCAAGACCGGAATTTTTCCCAACGTCCGATTTGAGAGTGGAAGCCTCGAGACCGTGATCCACCTCGTCGAGCAGGGACATGGCTACACCTTGCTTCCGCTACTCGCCACCCGGTCTCTTGCGCGAAACCGCAGAGAACAACTCAAGCCATTCACCAGACCCGTTCCGAGCCGCGAGGTGAGCCTCGTCTACCGCCGCACGCAGTACAAACAGCCGATCTTGGAGGCGCTTGCCTCACAAGTACAAGCCTCTCTTCCTGATGACCTCCCGCGCGAAAAGCAGAAGGGCATCGAAGTGGTGCGGATCTAAAGGTGTCCGCCACCTTTTACTTAAGCGCCGCGTCATGGGGCGCTGAACGACAGATCCATCACAACGAGTATCTGCACTTTCGTTTACCCACGCGCTACGCGCTCGTGAAGGTGATGGGGATGAGCGCAGTCGGGCCGGCGATCTCATTCACGACAAGGCCCCCCGATCAAGATCGGGAAGTCGCACCTGCACTCATCCGCTGAATCACTTCGGACAGGTCTATCGGAAGGGGGCAATTCACCCTGAGCCGGCGCCGGGTGCGCGGGTGCACGAGCTCAAGTCTCGCTGCATGCAGGAACAGGCGCTTCAGGCCGAGCTCTTTTTTGAGCCTGCGATTCCAGCCAAAGTCTCCATAAAGATCGTCATGCGCGAGAGGGTGCTGTCTCGATGCCGACTGCACGCGTATTTGATGAGTCTTTCCAGTCAAAAGTTCGATCTCAAGCAGGGTCATTTTGTGCTCGGGAAAAGCGTCCACTGCCTTGAATCGAAGCTCGGCATTCTCGGGGCGACCGCGCACGGTGCGCACCCGCACCTTGCCCCCGTCACGGGCAGAAACCAGGTGATCCTTCCAAGCCCCCCTGGACTCGATCATGCCTCGCACCAGGGCCAAGTAATGCTTGGAGATTCGGCCCGACTCAAACTGCTCACGAAGCATCCCTGCGCAATCGGCGTGCTTGGCCGCCAGAAGCACCCCAGAGGTGTCCTGATCGAGACGGTGCAAAAGCCAGAGCTTTCCAGCGGGGGACGAAAAGGTCTTGGCGTTGAAATCGTATTTCCCTAGAAACGCGGCAAGCGCGGGCGCGCCCGACTGTCCTGGATTGGGGTGCGAGAGCACGCCTGCGGGTTTGTCGACGAGGATGAGGTCCTCGTCTTCAAACAGGACTGCGTGCGACGTGAAGCTCACTCGAGCGGAGCAACAATGGCGTCCAGCGCAGCGCTGATCGCCGCCCGGAGTGCCTGATCCAGCGAGCCCGCCTGGGGATTGTAGTTGCCCTCGGCCCACTTGAGGGGGTTTCCATCCAGCGCAAGCACGCCTGCCGTGCGAACCTTGCGCAGCAGACCCGTTATGAACAACGCCGAGCACTCCATCTCGACAGCCACGCATCCAGCCCTCTGGTAGAGGCGCAGGTCGGTGTCGAGCACGCCGGGGTAGAATACGTCACTGGTGAGGATGACACCGTGATGAAATTTGCGACCCTTTTCGCGAAAGGCCCGTGCAAGTGAAGCCGTCAATACGGGATCAGCGACAGCCGGATAGCCGATCGGCACCATGAGCGGGGTGACCCCCTCCTGCCTGACGGCTGCGGTAGCGAGCGCCACATCCCCGATCTGGGCGTCATCTTGAAGTCCGCCTGCCGTGCCCACGCGGATGATCGACTGCACGCCGACGTCCATCAGCTCCTGGAAACAGATCGTGGCGCCAGCCGCACCCACTCCGTGCGAGACTGCCATCACTTCAACGCCCTTATGCTTGCCGATGTAGGAATGGTACTCGCGGTTCTTGGCAAGCTCCTGCGGGTTCTCAAGCTGACTTGCCACGAGGGCTGCGCGCTCGGGGGCGCCACAAACCACGGCGCGCTTGAAACGGGGATCGGCGGCAAGACGGATATGCGGTTTCATGCCCGGCACAATAGGGGATGGGGCCCCGATTTTGAAGCTCCAATTCAAGTGCAGACCCCGGGATGCCGATCGATAGAAGAATGCCTGCGCCGCGAATCTGCGCCCTGTTCCGGGTGCTCTTTACTGTGTTGCTTGCCCCGGCCCTGTTCGCAAACGCCGAGTCCGCCAGCGCGGCTCCGGCTGCGGCCAAGACCTCCTACCTGCTTTCAATTGAGGCGGGGTCAAACCTCCTGCCCTGGGGAAGCACCGATCACACTGGCTATCTTGGACTCTTTGGCATGGCGAGCCGACCGATGGGCACGGACTGGCGATTGGCCGTACTCCAGCCGGCGAATCTGGATCTGACCGATCAGCGGGAACTTTCGGTCTTCGACACCACCGTGCTTGCCCAGCACCGGTCCCACACTCTGGGGCCTTTGATGCGCCTGACGCCGTCCCTGGGCTTGGTGCTCCCCACCTCCAGGCGGTCGCGACTCGAAGACAGCCTCTACTTGGGGGCCAGGGGCGTGCTTCGCCTCTCGCTGGATCTCACTTCGCGCCCGCAGCTCTCATGGCTGGGTGGCTGTCTGGATCTCTCGGCCACGAAGGCCTTCCATCAATATGAAACGCGGATCTCGGGCGGGGTGAATCAGGAGTATCGCTTTTCGGGCTGGCTGAACCTGTCGGCCTCATTGGGAGATCGGTGGCAGCTCTCAACCGACCTGATTCGGTCAGCAAATTTGAGCTATCAGGGCGCGATCCGAAACCGGTTCTCGATCACCGAAACGCTCACTTATCAGCTTAAGTCCGGAAGGAGCGTCTCCCTGGGGCACACCAACGAGGGCGATGTGCTCAGGGCAAACGGGCTCGACTCGAACATCGCCATTTACGGCGCCTATTCGAGCCGAGCCTTTATCTCGCTTGCTCTCCCTTTCTAGGGAGCCAACTCACTTCTTCTTTTCAGCTTTCTTCTCGCTCGGATGGGCCTCGTGCTTGTGGCCGTCGCCATGCCCACACTGGTGATGACTGCAGCCCTTGCCGCCATCGCAGTCGCAGGTTTTGCATTTGCAGCTCTGGGTGTCGCCCTTGGCGCAGGCCTCGGTGCAGGCCTTGTCGCAGCTGCAATGGTCGTCGGCCAGAGCAAGCCCGCCACCCAAGCCCGAGGCCGTGAGAGCAAAGAGGGTGCTGATGATGGTTTTCTTGAAGCTTGTCATGGGGTTGGGTCTCCTGGATGGGTTTCTCATTCTATTGAACAGTACGGTGGCCGCCCCCGTTTGTGACCGGTCACACTTTGTTTTTTTTGAACGTATTTACGCATGAAGGAGCCGGGGGGTACTCTCCCGGTCGGAATGCTCCCCGACGAGGCGCTCATGATGCAGTACCAAGCAGGCGATGTAACCGCGTTCGATGCCCTGTATTCCCGCCATGCGGGCAGGGTGCTCGGCTACCTGCTGCAACGGATCTCGATTCGAGCCCGCGCCGAGGAGGTCCTGCAGGCGGCGTTTCTGAAGCTCCACCGCTCCAGGCACCTCTATGATCCTCGACAGCCCTTCGGACCGTGGTTCTTTAAGCTGCTGCAGAATGTCCTCAACGATGCCCTTCGAAGCGAGCGGCGCAATCCCGTCCGGCCCGGGGCCGAAGAGGCGACCGGCGCCCTTGAAAATATGGCCGATCCGTCGGCCTCGCCCGAGGCTGCGGGCAACGCTCAGGGGGCAAGCTCGTTGCTGGCCGCCTCGCTTCTGGAGAGGCTCGACGCCCCCCAGCGCAAGCTGCTCGAGCTTCGGTACCTGAGGGGCCTGTCATTTGATGCCATCGCAGGAACTCTTGGAATTACGGCCGCCTCGGCAAGGCAGCGCGTGAGCCGCGCCGTCAGACGGCTCCGTGCGCTCTCAGGAGGGCAGACCCCGTGAGCCCCACGAATGATGACTTTAAGACCCTCCTGGAGTCCGCGCCAACTGTCCCACCCCAGATCATCGGGGACGAACTCTCGGCGATCGTGCGCCGCGATCTCGAGCCCGGCTACTTGAGGCTGCTGGCCAAGGTCGTTGCCCTCCATGCGATTGCCGGAACGGCCTCCCTCATGATCTGCCCTCAATTTGGGGTGCGCCCGCTGGGGGAAGGCTTTGATCCGCTTGCCTTTCTCTCTCCCTACGGAGACCTCGTCTGCGGGCTGGGCTGCGGGGTGGCCTTCAGCCTGCTCACGGCCCTGGCGGCCCTGGTCTTTTTTACCCGCGACGAGCGGCGCGTGGGGAGCAGGCTTGGGCTCTGGATCTTCACCCCGGTGATGGCGCTCTCCTGGGCCCTGCTCATGTGGGCCGGCCGCCCCGAAGGAGAGCACTCACACCCGCTTTCTCCCCTTTTTCATGCGACTTGGATCCTCGCCGCCGTCCTGACGGCATGGGGCAGCATCAGGCTTCCGAGGTGGGTGAAACTGGGGTAAGACGCCCCGCATGATTGCCCTCTCGGACATCCACAAGCAGTACGGGTCCAAGATCCTCTACAAGGGGGCAAGCCTCCAGATCAAACCGGGCGAAAAGATCGGCCTCGTCGGCCCGAACGGGGCGGGCAAGACCTCCGTGTTTCGAATCATCACGGGCGAGCAGGGGATCGACTCTGGCACGGTGACCAAGCCCGACAAATGGGTGGTCGGTTACTTCTCGCAGGATGTCGGTGAAATGCGCGGCCGCTCAGTGCTCGAGGAGGTCATGGCAGGCGCAGGGCGCGTTTCGGATCTTGCCGCACAGCTCGCTCGCCTCGAACAGGAACTCACCGTGCTCTCGACCCAGTCCGACGACGAATCGGCCATGGACCGCATGACCACAGTGATTGAGCGCATGGGCGAAGTGCAGCTCGAATTCGAAAACCGCGGTGGCTACACCCTCGAATCACGCGCGCGCGAAGTCCTCACCGGACTGGGCATCGGGCCCTCCGACCATGATTCGCGCGTCGAGAGCTTCAGCGGCGGATGGAAGATGCGCATCGAGCTTGCCAA
>CAIOHW010000106.1 GCA_903858195.1 Oligoflexia bacterium
GCCGTCTGGATCGTCATGTGGAGCGAACCCGTGATGCGAGCGCCCTTCAGGGGCTTGGATGCCGCGAACTCTTCGCGGATGGCCATCAGGCCCGGCATCTCGGTTTCGGCGATTTTGATTTCCTTGCGGCCCCAGTCAGCGAGGCCAAGGTCTGCAACCACGTAGTCTTTGGGCGTGCCCATGCGATCACTCCTATACAGGCTCGGGATGTTGATCCCGGAAACCCGGTTGAGTGAGCGCCGTTAAACGTTTTCGTTTAGGGGGTCCAAGCCTGGGCCGTGCAAAGGGCTGCACGACTCGCAACGCTCCTTGGACTCAAGGCGAAGCCTAGCACGAAAAATCGGCCTTAGCGAGTGGCCTTGAGCCCCTGAAGCAGGCGGTTCTGGAGCAGGCCGTATTCGAGGGTCGTGACCTTCTCCCGGCTCTGGTAGTAGCGGCTGCTGACCCGCACAAATAGACTCACCGCGGGGTCTTCCTCCACGCCCGTCTGGAGCGAAGCGGGCACCCTCATGCCCCCAAAGCTCACGATCGCAGCGCCGCCGCCCGAATCCGGGCCGCTCCCAGCATCTGCGGGCAGGAAGTTAAACGATGACTCCCCACCCTTCTTGCCGCCCGCCTTGCCCGAGGCATAGACGCTTCCTGCCGACGCGGCCTCGCGGTCGTACTTGGCGCGGGTGTTGGCCAATAGGTTTGCAAACTTGTCCTGACCCTCGGCATTCAAGGTTTTGGCCAGGGTCGCCTGCGCAATGCGCTGGGCTGAGCCCTGTGCGATCACCTCATCGGCCGAGCGACCGCTCAACTGCTCGATGAGCTTTCTAAAGTCGGGGCTTGCGACCGCAGGGGGCAGGTTGTTTCCGGGTGTGGCGAGCGCGCAACTCACGGTGGATTCAAAGTCCTTGGCACCGCAGGCCTTGCTTTTCGAGGACCCGCCGCCCTTGCCATCCAACTTCACGCTCTGGTTGACGGCAAGAATTCCCTCGGCCGATGCCGCTGAGCCTGCTTCACTGCCAGCGACCTTGAGGTCACTCGAGGCGCTCATGTTCTTGAGCGAGGATTCAAAATCAGACAGCAGCTTTTTTGCAGAATCGATGTTCTGGTCGCGAGTGTCCTTGGACTTCGATGCGCCGTCGAAGGACATGTAGGCCGCAAGCATCGAAACACCAGCCGTCAGACAAGATGCTCCCCTGCTCGAGACTACATCGGCGGTGTTCTTTGCCGCATCCACGACAATCCCTCCCACAGCCATGGAAACGCTGGGGAGCGCCATTGAAACACCAACTGCTCCCACGCCCATGAGGGCATTCATCCAATCGGTGCCGGCACTCATCGATATCGCTAGATTCGCAGCCGCCCCCCCAATTGCCACCCCGCTGCACCACTGCCATCCCCCGCCCCACTCAAACGCACAGGCTGCCGTGCACACGCCTGCAACCACCCCATGAATCGCCGCCACCGCATTCTGCGGGTCCACTGCATCATCTGCCGCCTCGGCGGCCGTGCAGTACTTGTCGATCTGAACCTTGCCCTTGTAGTTGCCATTGCACGGAGCTTCGAGGGCCAGGGCCTGACCCGCCGCGA
>CAIOHW010000107.1 GCA_903858195.1 Oligoflexia bacterium
CGGCCGTGATCGATCTTTCGAAGCTCGGCACGAGCCCCTTCCAGCCCAAGAACCGTCCGCAGTCGCTCAAGCTTACGGCTCGAAAGAAGATCGACTTCTGCCTGATCATCGAGTCCGAAGGCACTGCAAACACGCTGGTGGCAAACGGTTTCACCAAGCGGCATAACTGCATCCTGATCGGCGCACAGGGAGTGCCATCGAACGCGGTGCGCGGCTGGACCAAGCTCATTCAAGACCAGCTTTCCGTCCCGCTCTATTTCTTCGGTGATCTGGACGCCTACACGCTCCAGAACATCTACCGGACCCTGAAGGCGGGATCGGCTGCATCGCTGATCCGCAACTCGGATTATTCGGCCCCCGAGGTCCGGTTTCTGGGTGTGCTTCCGGAGGACATCAAGAAGTACGACCTGAATGACTACCCCGTAAAGGAGAACGACGCTCAGGAGGTTCGTGCGCTCAAGAAGGCTGCCGACGCGCTCAAGAACGACCCGTTCTTCCAAGACAAGCGCAACAAGGGAGTGGCCCAGATCCTCAAGTGGCTCATGGAGCACAAGCGGCGCTGTGAACAGCAGGCCTACTTTACGGTTGATCCGCGTGACCCGACCATGCCCGAGAAGATCATCGTCGAGAAGATCAAGAGAGGAAATTACGTATGAGCGTTCGTCTGGCATGGATGGGATGTTTGATGGCGGCTGCGCCTTTCGGTCAGGCCTGGGGCTCGGGATCGCTTCATGAGAGCGATATTGCGGGAGCGGCCCCGGTCCGTGTGCGCTCGGTTTCGAGCGTGCTTGCGCCCGATCGGTTGGTCTCGGATCCGTCGCCGGGTGTGACCGGCGCGCTTGAGCTCCAGCTGGTGCGCGAGGCCCGCGGGCTGGATGCCGGCATTTCAGGAGTGGAGTTTCAGACTTCCGAGGGCAAGTTTATTACGAACGCGGGGGGGAGTGCCTCCATCCGCACGGGCTGTGCCGCGGGTGGGAGCTTCGAGCTCAAGGCCCGTTTGTCGAATCGCTACTTTTCGATCCAGAACAACTCAGACGGACGAACGTTTGAACTCAAGGCCCAGGTGCCCTGCCAGGGCCGGGTGCGCATGGGCTGGGATCAGGCAACCGATGCGGGTCAGGTTCTGGGAATCTGGCAGGTGGCCGAGAGTGCCCGGCGCAAGATCAATTCCGAGCTCGGGCTTGGGTTCTGGAGCCGCGCCGTCGCATTCGTTTTTCCGGCGGATGGCGACTACTACTACTTGGGCAAGGTGCACGTGACCCGGGGGGATCATTGGGATGTCGTGGGCCACGAGCTTGGGCATGCCATCTATGACATTGGCTCCATCGGTTCCAGTGAAGGCGGACAGCACAAGATCGATGAGTGCTACAGCCCGACTCTTGCGTTTTCAGAGGGCTGGGCCTCGTTCTTCTCGGCATGGGTTGGAGTCGAGCTCACGGATACCGATGCCAAGTTCGAATACATGGTCCCGAGGCGTGCCCCGCTTCGGTTTGAGTCCATTCCTGCGGATGTGTGTGCCGGACAGTCCAATGAATGGCGCGTCACCGGATTTCTGTGGGACCTGATTGACCTGAGCCGCGATGGAGAGGCGGTGGAGTCTCCATTCTCAGTATTCTGGGGCTCTCTTCTGGGGAGTCGGGTCCGGAGTGCCGAGGCCGCAGTTCGGGCCTTTGTTCGCAGCGGCGCCGCCCGAGAGGCCGAGGTTCGCGCGGTCTGGGAGCAGAACTTTCTTACGGCTTTTGTTCCGTAACGACCGCATCACGGAACGCCGCTTCGAAATCGAGCCACGCCTTCGCGAGTTCGGGCGGGATGGCCTGGTCGCGGAGCACTTCGGAGAGGATCACCGCCCTGCGGTCAAAGTGACCGGGCAGGATGGGTGGAAGCTTTTCGTGGGCCTGTGCGGGCGGCCTGCCTGAATAGCTCGAGCGCGCGCCCATCGCGCGAAGCAGAAAGTCGGATTGGCGGTCCGCAATGGCGTGAAGATCACGGCCAAAGAAAAAAAAGCCCAGCATGACGTCAGCGGCCATGCGCTCATAGAAGAGGCGCATGATGCGCTTGAGCTCGGACTCGCCGCCGAGGTGCTGATAAAGGGATTCGAGAGCGTTTCTCATGAAAAAGGCCGGGTCGTGCGGTTGCACGGACCCGGCCCTTGAACTCAATCGAGATGGATCAGATGAAGTCTTTTTCCATCACGGTCTTGCGCTTGTCGTCCTTGGCGCGTGCGATGGCCTGGTTGCAGAGCTCACGCACTTTGTCCGAGAGGACCTTCATCACGGCAGCGGAAGTATTCATGCCTCCGGATGCCGAGCGGATGTAGTCCTTGGTCTTGGAGGCAACGACGAGAACTTCGCCTTCCTTGCCTTCTGAACCTTCTGCTCCCGGATGGGTGTTGTTCTGGTCAGTCATGGCGATCTCCTATGGTTCGTAGTGGTTACTGGACTTTCAAAAGCTCAACTTCAAACACTAGGGTCGCATTGGGCGGAATCACATTGCCTGCGCCGCGCTCGCCGTAGGCGAGGCTGGAGGGAATGGTGAGCTTGCGCTTGCCGCCGACCTTCATGCCGAGCACGCCGAGATCCCAGCCGCGGATGACCTGTCCTGCGCCGAGCACGAATTCAAACGGGGTGCCGCGATCGAGTGATGAGTCGAACTTTTTGCCGTCCGAGGCGAGCGTGCCGGTGTAGTGCACTGAAACGCGCTTGCCGTTGGTGGCTTCGTCACCCTTGCCGACCACGAGGTCTTCGGACTGGACGCTCTCGGTGGCGGCCGGAGCCTGGCTCGTCGTGGCCTGGCTGTCAGCAGCAGTGTTGGTTTCGGTCTTCTTGGTACAGGCGCTGGTGCCGAATGCTGCAGCCGCAAGCACGCACAGGCCAATGGTCAGTTTCTGTTTCATCTGAGCTCTCCTTAGCTTGGATATAGGCAGAGCGTGGCATAGGAGTGGATGGGTCGCGAGAAAAAAATCGGTGCGAATTTAGCGGGTTGTGGGTGCCTGACCTGGACGCTAGAGTATGGGGATGAGTCTTTTTACAGCATTTCTCTACGGGGCGGTTCAGGGCCTGACGGAGTACCTGCCGGTGAGTAGCTCGGCACATCTCATTTTGCTTCCCCGGTTTTTGGGGATCGCCGAGCCCGGCTTGACCTTCGATGTCTTTTTGCATGCCGGGACTCTGGCTGCCACGCTGATCTATTTTCGCCGAGAGTGGCTGGCGCTGATTCGCCGCCGACCCGGGGCTCCGGCGGGGCCTGGCTGGGTGGAGATCGGGCTAGCCTGTTTGCCGGTGCTGGCAGTGGGCGCAGTGTTTCGTCAATGGATTGGCGAAGAGCTTCGCGGGACCCGGATGGTCGCCTGGGGAATGATCGTCGGAGGCGTGCTGCTTTATCTGGCGGATCGTTTCGCCGCGCGTGGGCGCTCGGTCCGCGAGATCGTCCGTGGGGATGCCCTCGGAGTGGGGCTCTTTCAATGTCTCGCGCTCTGGCCCGGGATGTCGCGCTCGGGCTCGACCATCCTCGGTGGGAGATTTTTGGGACTTTCGCGTGAGGCTGCCGCACGGTTTTCGTTTCTGGTATCGGCGCCGGTCACGGCGGCAGCTCTGGTCTTTGAGCTTCGGCACGGAAGCGAGCTTTTGGCCGGGCTTGGCTCGGATGGAATCCTTGTGTTGCTCACCGGCAGCCTGAGCGCGCTGGTGTTTGGCTGGGTTGCGATCGACGGACTGATTCGAATGGTGAGCCGGGTATCGCTCGGATGGTTCTCGCTTTACCGACTGCTTTTGGGAGCCTGGCTTCTGCTCTCGTTCTAACGGGCTTGAGGCTTGAGCTCAACGCCAAGCCCCCGGACGGTGCGGGTGATGGCGGTGACGGCTTCTTCGGGAGAGTCGGTGAGCAGGATGCGCTGAAGGTCCGAAGGTTTCAGCGTGCCGAACTCGGCCGAGCAGCGGGCGAGGTACTCAAGGTAGGGTGCCCAGTAGTCGCGTCCAATGAGGATCACCGGGAAGTCATAGAGCTTTCCGGTCTGGATGAGCGTGAGCGCTTCCATCATCTCGTCGAGCGTGCCGAATCCGCCTGGAAAGAACACAAACGCATAAGAGTACTTCACGAGCATGACCTTGCGAACGAAGAAGTAGTAAAAGTGGATCACGCGATCGAGGTAGGGGTTGGGGCGCTGCTCGTGGGGGAGTCGGATGTTGCAGCCCACCGAGAAGCCTCCGGCCTCCTTGCAACCCTGGTTTGCGGCCACCATGATGCCCGGTCCTCCGCCCGTCATGACGGCAAAACCTGCTTGAGCAAGCCTTCTTCCGATCTCGCGGGCAAGCTCGCAGTAGCGGTGACCGGGTTCGAAACGGGCGGATCCAAAGACCGTGACCGTGGGACCGATGAAGTGGAGTGCGCGGAAACCGCGAATGAACTCCATCATGATTTTCACCACGCGCAGGGCCTCGTAGAGGCGCGAGTGCCTGCCGGCAAGAAAGCGCGCCTCTTCCGTCTTGTTTGACCCAAACCTCGCCTGAAGGTCGGCAAGGCTGCGGGTCTGGGGTTCGCGAGGAATCTTGTGAAAGGGCCAGAGGCGCATGCCCGTACAAGTTACTGGATTTGCAGTCGTTTGGCTTGGTTTCTATTGTTGATTTATTAGGTCAGGAATTGTAGGGTGCAGCACTCACATGCGCCTGAGTCTATTCACACCGCCCATGACCCAGCTCAATACGCCGTACCCCGCGACGGCGTATCTGAAAGGCTTTTTGCGCAAGCATCGCCCCGAAATCGAGGTGCGGCAGGCGGATCCCGCGCTCGAGCTCGTGCTCGAACTCTTCTCGCGTGGGGGGCTCAAGAGGATTCGAAGCGAGCTTGCTCCGAATTCTCCATCGACGGCGGTGAAGGTATTTCTCTCCCGCTTTGATGACTACCTGCGCGCCGTCGAGCCCGCAGTGCGCTTTCTGCAGGGAGGCGATCCCTCCGTGGCGCTTCGCATCGTCTCGCGCGAGTTCCTGCCCGAGGGCCCTTCTTTCGAGGCGCTGGCGCAGTACGCTGCGTTTTCGGGTGATGGATCTGGGGCGGTTCACGACGAGCTTGCGTGGGCCTTTGGCGGGCTTGGAGTTCATGACCGCGCCAAGTACCTGGCCTCGCTTTTTCTCGACGATCTGGCGATGGTCGTTCGTGACGGCATCGATCCGCGCTTTGGTTTTACCCGGTACGCAGAGAAGCTCGCTGCAAGCCAGCCCACGTTTGATCCGATGCTCGAAGCCTTGAACTCGGAATCTCCCACGCTCGTCGACAGGATGCTCGATGAGATCACCGAAAGGATGCTCATCCGGCATGAACCCGATTGCGTGGGGCTGACCGTTCCTTTTCCGGGAAACGTTTACGGTGCATTCCGAATGGCCCGGACGATCCGGCGCCTTCGCCCCGGGGTGAGGATCCTGCTTGGCGGTGGATACGCCAACACGGAGCTTCGTGAGCTTGAAGATCCCCGAGTTTTTGACTTTGTGGACTTCATCACCCTCGATGACGGCGAGCGCCCGCTCTTGGCGATCCTGGACCATCTGCAGGGCTCGCGCGAGCGATCGCGGCTCTGTCGTACTTGGATCAGGGAGGGCGAGGGCAAGGCACAGCAAGTGGTGCTTTCAAACGACCCCGCGCTTCACGATATTCCCCAGAAGGAAGTGGGGACTCCCGACTACGACGGCCTGCCGCTCACTCAATACCTTTCGATCCTCGAACTCCTCAATCCCATGCACCGCATCTGGAGCGACGGTCGGTGGAACAAGCTGACGCTGGCGCACGGGTGCTATTGGAAGAAGTGCTCATTTTGCGACGTGAGCCTCGACTACATCTCACGCTACGATCCCGTGGCGGCAGACCTCATCATCGACCGGATGGTCGAAGTCGCCGGGCAGACCGGGCAGACGGGATTTCATTTCGTCGACGAGGCGGCGCCCCCCGCACTGCTGAAGAACCTCTCACTCAGGCTCATCGAGAGGGGGGAGAGCTTCACTTGGTGGGGGAATGTGCGTTTTGACCAGGCCTTCACCCCGGAACTTGCCGGTCTCATGGCCCGTGCCGGCTGCGTTGCGGTGAGCGGAGGGCTTGAGGCGGCCTCCGACCGGCTGCTCAAGCTCATGAACAAGGGAGTGAGCGTGGAGCAGGTGGCCCGCGTGACCCGTGCATTTTCGGATGCGGGCATCCTCGTGCATGCCTACCTCATGTACGGATTTCCCTCACAAACCGAAGCAGAAACGATCGATGCTCTGGAGCGTGTGCGCCAGCTCTTCGAGGCGGGATGCATCCAGTCGGCCTACTGGCACCGTTTTTCGACGACCGTGCACAGTCCCGTCGGGCGTGAGCCCGATCGTTTCGGCGTGAAGGTCCTCGAACCTGCGCTTGCCCCGGGCGTGCGACGTTTTGCCCGCAATGACGTGGCTTTCGAGGACTCCATTCGCGTGGATCACGACCATCTGGGTGACGGGCTCAGGCGCGCGCTCTACAACTACATGCACGGCATGGGTCTTGAGCAGGATGTGCGGAGCTGGTTTGCACCTCGCGGGCGCCCGGGCCTGAAAATGAAGAGGACCTCGGTTGCGCCCGACTTTGTTGAGCGCGCTCTTATGTCAGGAAAACGAGCCTAATGAACCTGCTCTTCGTGCTGCACTTTGCTGCGGTGGGCTTCATGACGGGCTTGATCTGGCTCATCCAGCTGGTGCAGTACCCGCTGATGGCTGCCGTGGGAGAGGCACAGTTCAAGGCCTATCACCTCGGTCACAGCACGCGGATCAGCTTCATCGTCCTGCCCGTGATGCTCGGTGAACTTGCGACCGCAGCACTCCTTTACCTTCGGGACGGGCCCGCAGGCGGGTGGTGCCTGCTCCTCACGCTGGTCTGTTTTGCATCAACTGCGATTTGGTCAGTGCCCTGCCACCAGAGGCTCTCTCAGGGGTTTGATGCCCGTGCCCACGCGAGACTCGTTTCGACCAACTGGATTCGGACGCTCGCTTGGACGATCCATCTGGGCGTGTGCGCATCCATGCTGTCGCACTAGGTTTTCGCGCCAGTGCGGATGACCCGGGCTAGAGCAGCTCGTGGATTGCGGCGAGAAAGTCGACTAGCGCGATGGGCTTTGAGAACACAGGCCACTTGCCTGCCCTTGAGAGAGCCTTCAGGGCGGTGACTGCGTTCTTGGGATGGGCCTGCTCGCTCAGAAGCAGGATCAGCGGGGGGGCATCGGACCGGTGGTTGAGCTCTTTCAGGAACGGGGCCCAGGTCGAGGCGGGAATCCCGTCGAGATCCATTACGGCAAGATCAGCCGATTCGATTTCATCAAAATCCTGCCCGCCTTTTGTCCCCAGGCCAGGCGACCCGAGGTCACGCGCCTGCCAGAGTGCGGGCGTCCAATGACCCAGCGATCGCGCCTGCGCGGCACGAGCTGCATTTCCGTCCGAGAAAAAGAGCACTCGCTTTTTTCTGGAGCGCGGGGGTTTTTGAGAGGTTGACTTCCGGTCGGTTGAAAGCGCCTGAGCGAAGAGGTCGCGCATGGAGACGACTCCGACGAGGCGCCTCGAACCCTGCACGATCGGGAGGTGCCGGATGCGCTTGGCCAGCATCAGCGGACCCGCCTCATTCAGGCGGTCCATCGGAAGCGTCACCACCGGTCTGCTCATGAGGTGGGCCACGGGTTTTTCCCAGTGACCTCCGTGCTGGATCTTGTCGATCCACTTCAGGAGATCACGCTCTGTGAAGATCCCTTGAAGCTCGTCCGGACGACTGGGCGACATGATGAGCAGAGATCCAACATCACGCTCCCTCATCAGGCGCACGCACTCGGCAATCGGAGTGTGGCTGGAGACGCAGAGTGCCGCCGAAGGCTGGATCACAAAATCACTTCTTTTTTTTCTGGAGGGGCTTTCCCGTCTTGAGTTCCTTCTCGATCAGGCTTCGCTTCTCGATCGATGCAAGCTTCCGGGCGTCCGCAAGGATCGAATCGATGGCCGCAATTTCGTCTTCCAGCTCCCAGCGGGCAAGGAGATTGGCTGCGATCTCTTCGTGGGTCTCGGGCTGCTTGAAGCTGTCGTGGACCTTGAGCTTGTGGCGCAGACCCAGCTGCCTGAGCAGGAGTTCGCGTTTCGTTTCTTTTTGCATGACTGAGAGTCTAGACGACGAGGTGATGCTATTCGAGCCTATTCGAGCACAAGCCTTCCTTCGGAGAGAATCCGGGAATGCAGCCTGCCCAGCCGCTGCATGCAGCCGGGAGTCGACTCGTTCATGTAGATCCCGGCACAGTCGCGCGCAATACGATTGCGTTCGACCCAGAGGGTATCGAGCGGCACTCCGGCAGCCTCCAGCCACAGGCCGGGGAGAAATCCCAGATCCAGAGGTTCTTCATTCGATGGAGCAGGGAACACCTTGGCCGCACGCTCGCGCCCTCCCGGAACGGCCGGGATCGCAAAGTAGGTGTGGTAGGGGTTGTCCTTCGAGTCTTGAATGCGGTTTGAGGAACTCGTATCGGTCTGGGCGAGAGTCGGGCGATGGTCGCCAAAGTGCATGACCGAAAACGGGCGCCTGCCTTCGAGCTTCTGGAGATCGGCCAAAAACTGCTTCATGTCGACCGAAGACTGCGTCAGCCGCGAGCGAAACTCCTGGAATGGGCATTCCTGGCATCCCGGCGGGCCATGTGGGCCGTGGTTCAGGATCGTGCGCATCCAGATGAAAATCGGGCGCGAGGGGTCGTCGCGGTTTCGCATCCGGATGCGGTTCAGCACCTCGGCGTAAAAGTCGCTGTCAGGATTGTGCCACACCTGAGTTCTGTCCCAGCCCAGATTGTAGGGGGAGTAGAACTCCTCGAATCCCATCGAACGGTAAAAGGTCTCGGCGTTGACGTACTGGTTCTCGACCGGAAAGAGCACGATCGTGCGGTAGCCGAGGCGCTTGAGCAGTGCGGGCAGGGCGTCGTGGACCTGGTTGACCAGCAGGTGGGGCACGTAAAATCCCATGTCTCCGATGGCAGTTCCCGGAATGGCCGAAAGCAGGGTGAAGGACGAAAGCCAGGTGCCGCCGCCAAAAGTATGCACCTTGAGCTTTCCGTGGGCACCGTCGGCAGGCTGGAAGTAGGCGTCTTCGTCCGCATTGAAAGCGGTGCGGTAGAGCCCGCGCGGGTCGAAGATGGACTCGGCCAGGATTCCCACGAGGTCAGGAAGCGGCTCGGATCTCGCCGAGACCTTGGCGAGGGCAGGTGCTTCGCCCTCGAAACGGGGCGCGCCCGGCGCGGGCGTGCCCTCGAGCGGACGCAGAGTGAGTTCAAAACCGGTGATGCTGGCAACGAAGGTCGAAAGCGGATGCCTGCGCACGTGCATCGGGCTTGCAACCCGGATCTCGGGGGCTTCCCAGAGCGTGCCCATCGGAATTGCAGCAAGCACCATTGCAGCCATTCCTGCTCCGCGTGTGCGTCGGGTGCGGCTGCCCTGGCGCCGAATGGCTTTACCATCGAGACGCCACATCCATGCCAGGTAGCCCGTCGCCACAATCAGCCCGACGGCCACCGCAGCCATCTGCCAGCCTTTCAGGTAATGAAGGCCGGTTTCATACAGGGTGCCTGAGCTCAGGAACTTGAGATCGCTCCAAAGCATCGGGCGCTGGAGGAGGTTTGCCTTCTGTCTTGCAGCAAAAAGGGCGAGCACCAGGATTCCAAGCCCAAGATGCAGCGAAAAGCGGCTCCGGCCTGTCACTCCCAGAAGGCCGCCCACCACGACACCCATGATCCCGAGCAGGAAGACACGAGGAAGGATCCCTCCCCACTCGGCCTCAAGAAGCACGAAAAAGAGCGCAATGACCGGTAGCAACCAGCCGCTGCGTGCCAGGGCAGCCCTCAAATCAGCTGCCTCAGGACATACGGAAGAATCCCGCCGTGCTTGAAGTACTCAACTTCATTGGGCGTATCGGCGCGTGAAAGCGCCGTGAAGGACTGGGTAGCGCCATCCTTGCCGGTTGCCTTGACGGTGATCTTCATGCCCGGAGCGAGCTCTCCGAGTCCCTCGATGTCGAAGGTTTCGGTGCCCGTGAGTCCGAGTGACTTGGCGTTCTCGCCATTGATGAATTGGAGTGGAAGCACACCCATGCCCACGAGATTCGAACGATGGATTCGCTCAAAGCTCTCGGCAATCACGGCGCGAACGCCCTGGAGCTTGGGCCCCTTGGCGGCCCAGTCACGCGAGCTTCCGGTGCCGTACTCCTTGCCGGCGATCACGATCGAGGGCGTGCCATCGGCGATGTACTGCATGGCTGCATCGTAGATCGACATCTGCTTTCCGGTCGGATGGTGGATCGTGACTCCGCCTTCGACTCCGGGAACAAGCTGGTTCTTGAGCCTCACATTGGCGAATGTCCCGCGGGCCATGACTTCGTGGTTGCCGCGCCTGGCGCCGTAGGAGTTGAAGTCCTCGGGCTTGACCCCAAGGCTGATCAGATACTGGCCTGCCGGAGACTTGGAACTGAAGGATCCTGCCGGCGAGATGTGATCGGTGGTGATCGAGTCGCCCAGAAGTGCAAGCACGCGAGCCTTCTTGATGTCAGTCACGGGAGCTGGTTTTGCCGTGATGCCGTCAAAGAAGGGAGGCTCCTTGATGTAGGTCGACTTTGCGTCCCATTGGTAGAGTTTGCCTTCCGGTACCTGGATGGCCTGCCAGGGTTTCGGGCCCTTGAAGACATCCGAATAGCTCTTCTTGAACTGTGCCGATGTGACCACGCGGTTGGCCGTTGCGTGGATCTCGTCATCCGAAGGCCAGATTTCCTTTAAAAATACGGGCTTTCCATCTTTGCCCGTTCCGATCGGATCCTTCGTGAGATCGAGGGTGGTCGAACCCGCGATGGCATAGGCAACGACCAGCGGGGGGCTTGCCAGGTAGTTGGCACGAACCTGCGCGTGGACGCGGCCTTCGAAGTTGCGATTGCCCGAGAGCACGCTCGAGACCGAGAGATTGCCCTCGGTGATCGCTTTTCCGATGTGGTCGGGAAGCGGGCCGCTGTTGCCGATGCAGGTCGTGCAGCCATAGCCGACGACATGAAACTGGAGTGCTTCCATGTGGGTGAGCAGTCCCGCCTCCTTCAAGTAGTCGGTCACGACCTGGGATCCAGGAGCGAGCGAAGTCTTGACCCAGGGCTTGACCGTGAGGCCCTTGGCCACTGCGTTCTTGGCAAGAAGGCCCGCCGCAATCAGCACTCCGGGGTTGGAGGTGTTGGTGCAGCTCGTGATTGCGGCAATCACCACATCTCCGTGCTTGAGGTCGTACCTGGCACCTGCCGGCTCGGTGACTGCGACCTTGGCTGCATTCCGGGCGGCATCCGCCTGGGTGAACTCATTGAGGGCGGTGTTGAACGAATCCCTGACCTTGGAAAGCGCCACGCGATCCTGAGGGCGTGCCGGCCCTGCAAGCGAGGGCTCGACGGTTGCGAGATCGAGCTCCAGCCGATCGGAGTACTCGGGCTCGGGCGTCTTGCCTGCTTCAAACCAGAGGCCCTGCTCCTTGTAATAGGCTTCGACGAGCGCGGCTTTTTCTTCGCGATTGGTGAGCCTGAGGTACTCGGTGGTCTGTGCATCGACCGGAAACAGGCCGGCAGTCGCGCCATACTCGGGGGCCATGTTGGCGATCGTGGCGCGGTCGGCAAGGGTGAGGCTCGCGAGCCCGGGTCCGTAGAACTCCACGAACTTTCCAACCACACCCTTCTTGCGGAGCATCTGGGTGACGGTGAGCACGAGATCGGTTGCAGTCATTCCAGGCGAGAGTTTGCCCGTGAGCTTGAAGCCGACGACCTGGGGGATGAGCATCGTGCAGGGCTGGCCGAGCATTGCTGCTTCGGCTTCGATGCCGCCGACACCCCAGCCAAGACATCCGAGGCCATTGATCATCGTGGTGTGCGAGTCCGTGCCCACGAGCGTATCGGGATACACCCACTGCTTGGAATCCTTCTCTCCCACCATGGCGACGTGGGCGAGGTATTCGAGGTTCACCTGATGGACGATGCCCGTGTCAGGGGGGACGACGCGGAAGTTGCGAAACGCATTCTGGCCCCAGCGCAGGAACTCGTAGCGTTCACCATTTCGCGAAAA
>CAIOHW010000108.1 GCA_903858195.1 Oligoflexia bacterium
ACGCTCGTTACCCAGGGCGAGGCATCTGCCAAGGTGGAGACGGCCCGGGGAGAGCTTGTCCTTAAGCTGGTGGCCGACGGAAAAAGACGCGGTCCCGCAGCCATCGAAATCAAGACCCCTTCCGAGGCACTTTTTGGCGCAGTGCCGGATTACCTGGCGGCTGCACCGCTTCAGGATCTGCCGCTCCTGCTCGAGAGCCTCGACCTTCAAATCACGGAGGTGGACAAGTGATCGCCTCCCAGATCCTGACTCCCTTCGCCGTGCTTTTCCCCGCTCTTTATGCGCTGGTATGGATTGATGCCAAGGTGGGGGCCGACCTGCAGGCCCGTGTCGGGCCTAGTCGGACCGGCGCGGCAGGATGGCTGCAACCGGCCGCGGACATGCTGCGGCTCCTCCAGAAATATCGGACCGGAGAGGGCGGCGCCGGGGCCTTGAGACTGTGGTGGCTGCAGGGACTTCCCCTCTTTGCGCTGCTGGCGGTGACCCCGGTTGGGGCGCACGCACCGGCGCTCGACACGGCCATGGCACCGCTCTTGGTATTGATGCTCGCAGCCGCCCAGGCCTGGGCCGGCCTGCTGCTCGGCTGGCAGTCGGGCGGCATTGAGGAGCGCTTTGCTTCGCTCCGGCAGCTGGCACTGTTGCTTTCCGGGGTGCCGCCGGCGCTTCTTTCGCTGATCCATGTTGGGTTTGTTTCGCGAGGGCTTTCCTGGGATGCCGTCACTGGGGCACAGGGGTGGGCGCCGTGGTCCTGGACAGTTTTTTCCGGACCCGCTTCGTTCATATCGGGCTGTGTATTTCTCTTGTCGGGCCGGCTTCTTTTCGCATCCGGCCCCTTCAAGGAAGGCACCGGGTCGCAGCGCTGGATCGCTGCAGGTCGCCCCGGAGCCATCGGCATCCGCCTGATTTGGGCGCAGCTCAGCCAAAGAGTGGCCCAGATCTGCTGGGCGCTCCTTGCCGCACACTTGTACCTTGGCGGAGGAGAGATCGCCGGAGCACAGCAGTTGCGCGAGGCCGGGCAGGAGTCCATCGTGATGCTGCTCGGGACAGGCCTCGCCGTCGGCAAGGCCGTCTTGCTGCTGGTTGGACTCTCCGCGCTCTCGAGGCTGATTCCCGCGCTTCGATCCGATCAGGCACACGAGTTTTCCTGGCGCGTGCTCAGTCCGCTTGCGCTCATGGCACTCTTGCTGGGCCGTGTTTTTTCAGGGGGGCTTTGATGTCCATCGAAAACGAGACAAGCTTCCTCCGCAGCCTGAAAAACTACTTCCTCACGCTCTATCGTTCTGTGAGCGCCCTGCAGAGGGCGGCGCAAACCGGCATCGGGTACCTGCTCTCCACCTCGGAGTCGAAGCGCGAAATCACCGAGCTCTATCCCGATCCGGTATCATCCCGCACCGCGGATGAGCTGCCCACCCGGAGCCGCGGTTTTCTACATAACGATATCGCGAGATGTACGGGCTGTTACGCATGCTCGGAGGTTTGTCCCACCGGCTGCTTCAAGATCCACACCGAGGAAGGGCCGAAGCCCGGCAAGCTCTGGGTGGAGACCTTTGATATCGATGACTCGCGCTGCCTTTTCTGCGGTCTCTGCGTGGAGGCCTGCGCTCCGGGATCCCTGACCCATACGAGGCAGTATGAGGGGGCTGCGGAATCCGTGGGCCGCCTTCGAGCCGAATTCGGACGTGGTCCGATCTCGCGAGAGATGCGGGAACGCTGGCGGAAGCAGCGTGAGGCGCAGGCGGAGGACTCGGGGGAATTTCAGACATGATCGAGCCGGGAACAATACCCTTTTCCGAGATCCTCATGGCCGCGGGCGCAGGCATGGCTGCGTTCTCGCCCAACACCCGCAGAGGCGTGATAGCGCTTTGGTTCTCACAGCTGGGGGCCGGGGCCATCCTCCTCGGAGCCGGAGCGGAGCTCCTTGCGCTCGCCTACTGGCTTTCCAGCACCCTGGTTTGTGGCGCGTATTTTCTCCACTCGGATCTTCTTGGTTCCGGCCGGGGTGACCGCGAGGCGGGCCCGAGCGCCCTTCGTCGGAGGTTTGCTGCGCGCGCATTTCCGGCGGTGGCAAGTGTTGGCTTTGGCCTGCTCGTGTGGGCACTGTTTGGTCTCGCCCCCGAGTGGGATCCGCGGTCAGCGGCAGGCGTGATCGGTCCTGCGGCAGCAGGAACGGGAGACGAACGAATCGTGTTGATTGAACTGCTTTCCATCACATCCCTGGCGCTTGCAGTTGCCGCGGGGGTCATCGTGCGCCCCAGGAGGTCTTGAACGTGTCAGTGCTCCTTGCGGCTGTAGCCAGCCTGTCTCTTTATTCAGTGCTTTCCCAGCGGAGCTGGATCGGCGTGCTCATTGGTCTTCAGTCACTGTTTGGGGCGGTCGTCGTGGCCATGACAGCCCTTGGAGCCGGCTCGGTAGAGGCGGCATCCAATCTCGGACTCATGGTGCTGGTGATCTCTCAGCTTCAGGCGCTGGCGGCGCTGGGCTTTGCGGTGCGGCTTCATTATTTGCGGGCAAGGCCTGAGATGTCGGAGCTTCGCTCCATGAGGAACTGAGGACACAGGAAATGCTGAGCGAACTTTTTCCGGCAGTCTTCTTCTCGTTCGTTGCGCTTGCCATGGCGTCGGCACTATCGGGCCGTTTCAGGCCCTTGGTGACTTGGACTGCGTGGGCGTGCTTCATGTTCTCGATGGTCATGTCCATGCTCATTCTCGCAGAGGGCGGAGACGGGGCCTGGTCCATGTCATTTCTCTCGCTTGGAACGCCCTGGCGCGAACTCCAGGCGGGGTTATCCCTGAACGCGGCCGGAGTGGCAGCAGCAGTGCTGCTGGGCGCAGTGTTGGGATATGTGTTTCTGATTGAGCCAGCAACCAGCGGCCGAAAAGGGGTTGCCGATTCCCGGGCAGGCGCTGCGGCGCTTGGAGTCGCAGCAGTTTCGATCGCGTGGTTTGCCGATGGATTATGGGGCATCCTCCTTGGGCAGGTGCTTGCTGCGCTTCCAGGCTGGACCATCCTTCGCGCCTCTCCGGGAGAGGCGGCTCAGACAGCGACTCTCACCACAGCGTTCTCGCGCGAGAGGGCTCTGGGTTGGGTTTTCTCCGCACTCGGCTTCTCGGCTCTGGCCGCGGCGGGCGTCGGTCTCGGTTGGAACGCCAGCGAGGGTTTCTCGGCCGGGTCAGCACCCATGGGGCTTGGATTACTCTTTGTGGGCGCGATCCTTCAGCTCAGGCTCTTTCCGGCTCTGGGCTGGGCGCCACGGCTCTCCGCTTCCCACGATGTCCAACCCTCTGCACTGGCGCTTGCATCGTCTCCGCCCGCCTGGGCGGCATTTGCCCTGCTCTACCGCATGCAGCCGGACCTCGCATCGTCCGGACTGGCTCCGTTTCTCGTGGTGCCCACCCTCTTGGTGTCGGCGCTGACCGCCTGGTTCTCGCTTTCGAGCACGGCGCCCGCGGCGAGGGTCCATGGGTTGGCCGGCGCAGCAGCCGGGATTTCTGTCGCTTTGCTGCTCCTGTCGGGCGGCACCGAAGGGGCCACGGCATTTCTAGGTTTTGAATTGCTGGGCTGGGCGACCGTCCTGATCCTTGGGAGCAAAACGGTTGGCGAAAAGGGTTTTGAATGGTTCGAAAAAGTTCATCGCGGCGCCCTTGTGCTCGCCTGGGCAGGGGGCGCGGGATTCTTTTCCGGAACGGTGCTGTTCGGCGCGCTTTCGACGACAGAACGGCCATGGGAGGGAGCGCTTCTGGCCCTTGCCTGGTGCATGATGGCCCTTGCCGCGATCGGCCTCGTGGCACGCCCTCAGACCGGAGGCGGAGCTGTAGGCGACGCGAGCGGGAGGTCATGGAATCTCATCTCGTCGGCCGTCCTGGCCGCACTCTCGTCTTCCCTGCTTTGGTCCGGGAGCTTTCATGGCGCCTTCGCTCCGGACTCACTGCAAGCCATCGGGCCCGCCGTTGCTCTTGAGATCTTCTCGGGACCCGCTCCATCGGGCAGCACCACCCTGGGACTGGTCCACTGGGCCTGGACTCTTGTCCTGTTGCTCGTGTGCGTGTTCAGGCTCCCCGCACGGATCGCCGAGAGCAGCGCGCTTCGTTGGGGGGTCGCGGGAGAGGGCTTCCGGTTGGCAGAGTTTTCCGGGCGCGCAGTGGACCGGCTCTGTCGCGCCTATTTCATAGTGGCTGGGCTTGCCAAGAAGCGTCTGGCCACCCGTGCGGCGGCGGCCCCGGAGGCGTGGCTTGCGACCTTCTCGGCCCGAGTGTCCTCGCTGGATCATGGGGTCCGCGAAAGGCTGGATCACGTTTTGAGGATCCTGGTCGATGCGCCCGCGAAAGCAGTTCAACTCATGCATAGCGGCGCGATGCAGTTGTATCTCTTGTTTGCCGTTGGCTTCAGCTTGGCCCTATTGTTACATTTCTGGGGCCGCATCCAAGCCTAGAGGATTCTTGTGAATACCCACCTTTTAACAGGAATGATCTTTCTTCCCCTGCTGGGCGCGATCCTCCAGGCCACCTCACCATCGGCCCGGACCTCGCGATGGATGGCCCTTGGCGCCAGCGCGGCATCGGCCCTTCTGGGCGGATTACTTCTCGGGCAGGTCTCCCCCGGCGAGGCAGGTCCCCAGTTGGTGGACCGGCTTCCCTGGATCGGATCCTACGCCATCCATTATGAGCTCGCCGTGGACGGCACGAGCGTCCTGCTCCTTCTCCTGATCAGCGCAGTCTTTCCGGTACTCGTAGCCTCGGAATGGGAAAGGTCCTCCGGTGCCCGAGGACTGCACGCCCTGCTCCTCATTCTTCAGGGCTCGCTGATTGGAGCTGCCTGCGCGCAGGACCTTTTCCTGCTCTTCTTCTTCTGGAGCCTTTCGTCCCTGCCCATCTTCTTTTTGGTCGGCGTCTGGGGTGCAGAGCACAAGGAGCAGGCGGCCTTTCGCTCGTTGGTCACCAACACCCTCGGTAATACGCTGCTATTTGCAGCATTTGTGCTGATCTACTACTCGCGCGAGCCGCACACTTTTTTGATTCGGGAGATCGTTTCTGCCGGCGGAATGCCCGAAACCACGATCTCTCTAGCGGGACTGGAGGTCCAGGCTGCGAACCTCGCCTTTGTCCTGGTCTGTGCCGGGCTTGCCCTTAGGGCCCCGGTCTGGCCGGTGCATGGCTGGTTTTATCGGGTCTCCGAAGAAGCTCCCGCCTCGGTTTTCGTAGCCGTAGGCGCAGTGACTGTGCCCGTAGCCGTTATGATCTTTGGTCGACTTGCGAACCAGCTCTTTCCCGCGGTCATGGATGCTGGCGCAAACTGGGTGGCGGGAGCGGGCCTGGTCAACCTGCTGGTGGGCTCGGTTGCGATCCTGTCTCAGAGGCGGATCTCCGGACTGGTCGCCTACCTCTGCGTTGCCCAGCTGGGGCTCTGCCTCATTGGCCTCGGAAGCCAGGATGCCAGTGCAATGGTGGGGGTGATCTTCCAGCAGTTGGGCGCAGGCCTTGCGCTCGCAGTCCTTGGCCTTCTCATGGGCGGACTCGCGACCCGAGCAGGCATCTTCGAGGTTCTAGGAGGAGCGGGGGGGCTTTCGAGGACGGCTCCGGCCGCCGCAGTGGTCATGGGTCTTGCGATCGGAGCCTTTGTGGGCGCCCCGGGGATGAGTGGTTTCGTGGGACAAAGCCTGATTGCCATGGGGGGCTATGCCCGCGCTCCAGCAGTGCTCGTCGCCATCGGTATCTCTTCTCTATTGATCGCCTATAGCCTCTTTGGAGTATTTCGCAGGCTTTTCCTGGGCGAGCCGCAGACAGCCGATCGTCCGTCGAGCGGAGAGCTCACGGCAAGAGAGCGGATTTATCTCATTCCTCTCGTTGCGCTGATCGTGATCCTTGGGTTTTACCCAAAGCCGTTTCTAGACTGGGTCCGCCCTACGGCGGCAAGCCTGGTTTCGAGGCCATCCGCTCAGGACGCAGCCTCTCCCGCCCCGGAGCCGGGGCAGGAGTCACCCCCTTCGGCATCCCCGTCACCCGCTGCGGCGCCGGAGAGCTGAGCGAACATGGGTGAACTGGGGCTGCTTCTTCCCGAGGTCTATCTTGCCGCTACCGTGATCGGTCTTGTTCTCGGCGAGAGCGCCCATCATGGCGAACGCGTGAGGCTTGTGCTGCCCACGGCGCTTCTTGGAATCGGCGGCGCCCTGATTCAGACGATCCTCATGTATCGGCATGAGGCCGCATTGCTTTTTGGCGGGGCCCTCTCGCTGGATGCCTTTGGGTTGTACTTCAAGCTCCTGTTCCTCCTTCTTGCAGCCATCTCGGTCTCCGCAGTCTGTCTCAGTGACGAGATCGAGCGATCGATCCGCGCCGAGTTCTGTGCGCTGATTCTTGCGGGCACGGTCGCGCTCATGTTGGCGGCGGGAGCGTCCAACCTGTTTGTTGCGGCCATGGCGCTTCAGTCTGCAGGTGTCGTGGGCAGTCTTCTCTCGGGCTTTGGCAGGCAAAAGCCCGCCGCATCCGAGGCAGGAATCAAGTGGTTGGCGCCGATCGCATTCTCGGGAGCGTGCCTGCTCTTTGCCGCAACCACCCTTTATCTCCGAACCGGAACGGCCGATCTCGCCGAGTTGCACCACCTCCTGTTGTCGGCAAGCCCTCCGGGCAAGCTTGGGATCTTGATCTTCGCAACGATCTTCATGGGGCTTGCCATCCCCATGATGGTCTTTCCCGGCAACTTTTGGGCGATCGATGTCGTGCAGGGTGCGCCATCGATCGCGGGCGTGTTTCTCTCCGCGGGGGTGCGCGCCGCCGGGTTTGCAGTGGCGTCCCGCATCTGGTTTGCCCTCTTTGCGCAGCCCGCGCTGGAGCCGGGCAAGTGGTTGCCCCTCGGTGGCTGGGACTGGACGCAGTGGCTGGCGGTGAGCGCGGGTTTGACGCTGGCCGTGCCCGCCCTCCTCTCGATTCGACAGAAGAACGCAAAACGGCTTCTTTCCTGTGTAGCAATTGTCGAGGGTGGATTTCTTTTGCTGGGCCTTCTCGTTCTTGAGGAGCTTGGCCTTGCCGCCATTCTCTTTAGCCTGCTCGTGGGCACGGTCTCCTCTTTGGGGGCGCTCTATGTGCTCTCACTGAGTACCGTGCGCCTGGGCAGCGCCGAAGTCTCCGACCTGCGAGGCGCCCTTCGCGGACGGCCTTGGGAGTCCGTGTCCATGGTTTGTTTCAGTGCAAGCTGGCTGGGGCTGCCCCCATTTGCGAGCAGCGTGGCGCGCCTCGCGCTGCTGGGCGCCGCCGTGCGCCGGGAGTGGTACGCGCTGGCAGGGCTTGGACTGTTCGCCATGACCTTGACGGCTATCGCCACGGGGCGCCTTCTGCTTGGACTCTTGGTCACCGGGCCCGCAGGGGCACGGGCCGACATGGAGGGAGAGGATGACCGCGGCCGCAAGGTCTTCCTTCTCGCCCTGCTCCTCCCGCTTGTGCTCTCGACCTTCCTGGCCGAACCACTGCTGAGATGGGCGAGCCTCTCGCTCCGGTTTATTTTCTGGTAGTTACGCTTACCGGCTCGGGATATAAAATCCGTCACCATGGAATACATTCCCGTATTGATCCTGATGGCCGTCGGCGCGGCCATTGGTGGCGGCGCCCTGCTTCTGTCCTCACTTCTCGGACCCAAAGCACCCAATCGCCGCAAGAACATGCCGTTTGAGTGCGGGATGGACCCGGTTGGGGATGCGAGGCAGCGCTTTAGTGTCCGCTTCTATCTCGTGGCGATTCTCTTTCTTCTGTTCGACGTCGAGGCGCTGTTTTTTTATCCGTGGGCTGTTGTTTACAAAAAGTACCTCACGATCAATGCATTCATCCTCGTGGAGATGGCGCTCTTTGTGGCCGTCCTGCTGGTGGGATATTTCTACGTCCTGGGCAAGGGCGCACTCGAGTGGGATTGATTTATGGGCAAAGACGGTTCGGTTAATTTCCTGACAACACGGCTGGATGACATTGTGAACTGGGGGCGCAAGAACGCGCTCTGGCCCTTGCCGTTCGGCACGAGCTGCTGCGGAATCGAGATGATGGCGACCTTCGCGTCCGAGTACGACATCGGGCGCTTTGGTGCCGAAGCGATGAGATTCTCGCCGCGACAGAGCGATCTGCTGATTGTGGCAGGGATCGTGAACGCGAAGATGGCGCCGGTTCTCCGCAACATTTATGACCAGATGGCGGAGCCCAAGTGGGTGATGTCGATGGGCGCTTGCGCCTCCTCCGGCGGAATCTTCAATGTCTACAGCGTCACCCAGGGGATCGACACGATCCTCCCGGTGGACATTTACGTGCCAGGCTGTCCGCCCTCTCCCGAGGGCGTGCTGCACGCACTGCTGCGGCTCCAGGAAAAGATCCAGAGCGGCGACACCAACTATCACCGGCGTGAGCGCGCCGTTCGCCAGGGCGGGGAGGCCAAGTAGATGGACATTCGAACCCCTGTTCCAACGATTTACGGCGATCTTGCCAAGAAGCACATGGAGCTCTGGCGCAAGCAGGTTCAGCGCCTCAGCGCCGCCCTCGGAGCGGCCATCGAAGAGGTGCGCTGGCCCGGCGAGGCTCCGGTGGATGTTCCCGTGATCTTTGTTTCGCGGGACAAGGTCGTCGACGCCATCCGCTTTCTTAAGGAGCAGGACGGCCTGGCCTATGATTTTTTGTCCGATCTCACCGCCACCGACGAGGAAGTCGAGCCGCGGTTCGAGGTGGTCTACAACCTGACCTCCTTCTCTTCCGGCGCCAGGATTCGCGTGAAGGTTCGCGCGAGGGATGGTGAGTCCGTGCCCACGATCGTGGGCCTGTGGGACGCCGCCAACTGGGCCGAGCGCGAAGTCTGGGACATGTTCGGTGTGCGTTTTGAAGGGCACCCCGACCTTCGGCGCATTCTGATGGACGAGCGCTGGGAGGGGCATCCGCTCCGCAAGGATTATCCGCTTCGGGGATATCAGCTGTTTCCCGATGCGATGCCCATTCAGGTTGATCTTCTCAAGGACTAGGCCATGGAAAAGAACGTACCCCATAGCGCATTCGGGCTTCCGGAGTCTCCAAACTACTCCATCACGGTGGATGTCCCGCACGAGCATGATCCAGACGATCTCTGGAAGGACTCACGGGTCTACGTCAATATCGGCCCCACCCACCCCGCGATGCACGGGGCGCTCCGCATGTGCGCGAGGCTCAATGGTGAGACCATCGAAAAGTCTTACTGTGAGTTTGGTTACACGCACAGGGCGAAGGAAAAGCTCGGCGAAAACCGCAGCTACCACAACTTCATCGTCTACACGGACCGCCTGAACTACTGTTCGGCACTCATTAATAACGTCACCTATTCGATGTCGATCGAGCGCCTCATGGGCATCGAAGTGCCTCAGCGCGCGGTGTGGATTCGAATGATCTGCGCTGAACTCGCGCGAGTCATCGACCACCTGATTTGTGTCGGCATCAACGCAGTCGACCTGGGCGCATTTTCGTTCTTTCTCTACGGATTCCACCAGCGCGAGGAAGCCTACACACTTATCGAGAAGCTGTGTGGCGCCCGCCTCACCACATCCTACACCCGCATCGGCGGCCTCATGCACGATGCGCCTCCCGGGTGGGAAAAAGAGGTCAAGGACTGGGTTGTCCGGACCCGCAAGGCGGTCCAGGACATGGACAAGCTGCTCACCAATAACCGGATCTGGTGTGGTCGCACGCAGGGCATCGGCGTGTTCACGCGCGAACAGTGCATGCGCTACAGCTACAGCGGACCGAATGCGCGCGCTGCCGGAATCGATCGCGATCTCAGGCGCGACCAGCCGGTCATGTTCTATAAAAACGTCGAGTTTGACGTGCCGGTCGGAAAGAACGGCG
>CAIOHW010000109.1 GCA_903858195.1 Oligoflexia bacterium
AGACGCTCTGGCTCGTCACCGCCGGCACCACGGCCGGAATGATGGTTACCGACGGGCTTGCCGTCTTTGCCGGTCAGAACCTGGCTGATCGACTGCCCATGCAATGGATCCGTCGAGCTGCAGCTGCGCTCTTTGCTCTGTTCGGAGTCCTGATCCTGCTTCAGGGCAGGCTAGATCTCGTGCACCACCCGGTCAGCAGGCAGGCGGAACCGGGGACCCCAGGTTCCCTTCTCCCCCTCGACTCCCGCTGAGATCACCATCACCACTCTCGCTGAAGCAGGCAGGCCGAGCAGCTTCGCAACTCGACGCTCGTCAAAGCCCTCCATCATGCATGTGGCAAATCCCTGGGCTGCCATGGCGAGCACGAAGTTCTCACAGGCCAGTGCCGACGACTTGATCGCCACTTCCTGGAGATCGCGGCGGGAATGTGGTCCGCGGGTCATCGGCCTGATCAGGCCGGTCAGTGCCGAGATCAGCCACTTATAAGGCACCATGGAGTTCAAGAATCCCCAGCGATAGGTCAATGGGATGAGCTTCGAGTAGTACATCTGCACCAACTTCGGGGCGCCGATGCTCTGGGTGAATTTCACCATCTCGGGGTTGCTCCTGCGCCAGAGGGCAGGATCGGCAGTGACCACGACGAGCTCGGCTGCCGTACGGGCGGCCGATTGACTCAGACAGGCCCTTACGAGCTCGGCCTTCGCGTCCTCGGAGCGAACCCAGTAGAAGTTCCAGGTCTGCAGGTTGGATGAGTTTGGCGCAAGAATCGCCGCATCGAGCGCCCTGCGCATGACCCCTTCAGGGATCGGATCGGACTTGTACTTTCGGATGCTCCTGCGGGCCGCCACTGCCTCGAAAAATTCCATGCACTAGAGGTGCCCGAGCCCGGGCCCTAAATCAAGCTGCCCGCTCGCGCGACCGGTCGGGCTCGCGGGAGGTACAGAAGGAAGCAAGATCAGGAGGAAGCTGAGCCCTGAGTCGTGCCAGCTCCTGTTCGTCCACCCCCTGGCACCAGACTCCAGAAAGGGCGAGTAGCGCCTCGCGCGTCCGCTGCTCAGGCCAGCCCCACTCCCTCGAAAGTTGTCCGACAAGCCTTGCCTCGGTGTTGCGACGATCAGGTCCGAACGGAAGCCTCAGCATGCGCTCCTGCAAGCCGACGGGGAGCTGTGAGATCAAATGCATGGCACCGGTATGATGCAATCTTCCGGCGAGCGTCTCCCAGATCGCCCAAAGGGCGTCGATCGCGCGATCGCGCGAGAGCCCGAGCCGGTCGATCCGCGCCCGCTCAAAGATCATGTCATGGAAACGCGAGACTCCCTCGGCCGCAGTCACCGGCCTCCCGGCCGAGTCAACGACATGGACGATGCGCCCACGTTCATGGGCAAACTCCCCCATGCGCCGCATGACCTGGGCCTGAACGATCCGGGTGAGCCGGTACTCGTCGATCTTCTGGGCTGCAATCAAGTCGTCGAGCGTCACCATTCCAACGGCCCTGCTTCGGCCCTGAGTCGTGGGTTCGAGCACGGGCATACGTCGGATGCCGCTTGCCTCCATCTTCCAGACGACTTCATCCAGGGTTGCCGATGGCTCAACAAAAACCGGTTGGGGCGTCATGATGCGGATCAGGGGATCGCTGGGCTTAAGCCCTTCGCCATAGCCCCGGCACGCGAGATCCCGGTCGGTGACCACTCCCACGATGTATCCCTCGTGATCGGAGACCAACACGCAGCCGATGGCTTTCTCTCGCATGGCGAGCGCCGCCTCGTGCAGGGGCGTATCAGTATGAAGCACCGTGACCTTGCGGTGCATATAGGGCTCGATCGGGGCGGGCATCAGCGTGGGTTGGATCATGAGCGAATCCCGAAGCAATCGGGGTGCCGCCAAACACCCAGCAGCTGGGCCGCTCGCAGATGCATGAGGAGAGATGGTGGCTCTGCTCGGGGTCGAACCGAGATGCCCGTGAGGACACACGATTTTGAGTCGTGCGCGTCTGCCAATTCCGCCACAGAGCCACTCTTGAAGAACTGCCCTCCGACTACCCCGAGCCTTGGCTCAAGTCCAGTCCCAGCGCCCGACAGTCATAAGCCCTTCGGGCGAGATCGATGCCTCAAGACCCAGTGGCAGCGGAAACTGCCCGGGCCCATGCCCAACTGGAAGGCCCCATGCGATGGGAACCCCGGTTTCGCTCGAAAGTGCTTCAAACATCGCCTTCAAGCCTTGGATTTGAGAATACTTTCTCCGCAGGGGGCTCAGCGCCGTCTTGGGGAGCGCACGGAGGCCGGCCTGGAGTTTTGCAGGGGATGCTCCAACCAGCCTGGCCGGCAGCTTCCCCATGACTTGAGGAACCGCGTCTTCACAGGATAAGAAATTTCCGAGAACAATGCCGCTCACGCCCTCAAGTCCACCCGCAAGGATCAGATGCCGAAGCGCCCGATCGAGCCGAGGCAGCGTCTCGGTCACATCCTCCACAAAAAGGAGGGCAGGCTCGCGGTGCCGCGGCTGAAAGGGCGTGCCGAGAAGCGTATTCCAGACCGTCAGGTTCCCGCCCACGAGCGTCCCACGAACGGGACCTGAGGGGACCTTCGACCACCACTTGAGCTTGAGTTTCGCTCCCCAGGGCTGGGCGGGCACCTCCCCTCCCAGCCACGAAAACAGGGCGGCCTTCTCGGCCTCCGGCAAGAGTACAAAGTGCTTGAGTCCGGGCATGGGCGCATGAAGGGCACTGACCCCGAGGCGAGTCCGCACAAAATGAAGGAGCGAGGTCGCATCCGAGGCACCCACAAGCACTTTGGGTCCCGGAGGTGTCCCCTTCTCTTTCAGGGCCTTCTCCAGGCCCGAAAGCAGGTGGTTTGCACCATAGCCGCCACGGGCGCACCAGACCACATCGACCGTCTCGCTCCAAAGGGCTGCTACCAGAGCATCGAGGCGCTCTGCGTGCGAGCCCGCAAAAAAGAGATTCCGCCTGGATACTTGCCGATCGACCTCAACCTTGAACCCGCGGGAGCGCAGCTCCGCCACGCCGAGCTTCAGTTCAGCCTGTGGGACCACGGAACTGGGTGCGACGATGCGGACGCGAAGCCTGGATTTTTCGAGGGTTTTGCTGGGGCCACTCACGGCACCGTCCCCACTTCCACACTCTGTCCAGCCTCGCGGATGAGCTTCAGCAGGTAGGAAATCGAATCCCCCGTCTTGGATGAAACCCAAACGGCCTTTTCCGGATCGAGCCCCATCTGCTCGAGCAGGCTTCCGGCATCCCGCTTACGCTCCGCCCGTTCCTTCTGGGTCTTGAGGGCATCCCACTTGGTGAAGACCACCTGGACGGCAATCCGCGAAGCCATCAAAAAACGGCAGGCCTCCTGGTCGAGCTCTGTGGGCCCGTGCCTGGCGTCCACCAGCAGGAGGGCCAGAACCAGGCCTGAGTCCGCCTTGAGGTAGGCGTCAATGAGCTTGGCCCAACGATCGCGCTCGGTTTGTGAGGCCTTGGCAAATCCGTACCCGGGCAGATCGGCGATGATCCGGGCCCCCTCGCTCCAGGCGTAAAAATGAATCAGACGGGTCTTTCCCGGTTCGGCGCTCACCTGGGCAAGCCTCGATCCGAGGATCGCGTTGATCAGCGAGCTCTTACCGACGTTCGACCGTCCGACCATCGCCACGCGCTGCTCGCGCCTTCCCTTGAGGAATTCCCCTTTGATCAGGGGCTTGAGCTGGGCAATTTCTCCGACGGTTGCAATCCACTCTGCCGACATGCCGCCAGTCTAGCACCGCGGGTACGCCACTTGCCAGAGCCGCCCGCATGGAGAAACTCATGAACGCATTCGAACTCGCCATCCAGGACCCGGGCGGCCACGTCCGCCGATTCACCCTCGATCACTCGATCTGGCTCGGCCGCGATCCGGGCGCACCGGCCCCCCTCAGGGATGCCATGCTCCCTGCGCGTGCCGGGGAGATCCGAATCGAACAGAACGACTCGATTTGGATGAAAGCCGCCGAAGGAGCGCCCGCCTTCAGGCTCGGGGACCTCGAAACGCGCGAGGCACGCCTGGTGGAGGGATTGGGAGTTCGCTGGGGCGAAAGCGAACTGCGACTGGTCGGAAGGCACGAGGAGTCCGTCCTGCTCCCCGAGCCACCTGCTGGAGTGAAACCCTGGCTCACCACCGCAAACTCGGGCAAGAAACTGCTCTGGGACGCACGCAAGTCGGCTCGCACCCCCATGTCGATCTTCATCGAGGGAGAGACGGGCACCGGCAAGGAGGTTCTGGCGCATCTTCTACACGCCTGGAGCAGTCGATCGGCAGGACCCTTTGTTCCGCTCAACTGCGCCGCCCTGAACCTTTCACTCGTCGAGAGTGAGCTCTTCGGGCACGTCAAGGGGGCCTATACAGGCGCACACCAGCAGCGTCCCGGGGCCCTCATGCAGGCACACAACGGCACCCTCTTTCTGGACGAAGTGGGTGACCTTCCTGCCGACATCCAGGTCAAGCTGCTCCGATTCCTCGAGAATGGTGAGATTCGGCCGGTGGGCAGCGACCAGCTCAGCCGCGCTTCGGTCAGGATCGTCTGTGCGACGCACAAGCCCTTGAGGCAGCTCGTCGAAGCCGGAAAGTTCAGGCGAGACCTCTATTACCGACTGGCCTCGGTCACCCTGTGCATTCCAGCCCTTCGGGATCGTCCCGAAGACATCGCGATGCTCTCGCGCAGGTTTGCTTCCGAGCTCGGAAAAACCCTGTCGCCGTCTGCGCTTGCCCGGCTCACGGCCCATTCCTGGCCGGGAAACGTCAGGCAGCTCAGGCATGCCCTGGAGCGCTCCTGTGCTCTCTCGGGCGAGTTCACGGAGGTGCTCGGAGAAGAGAGTTTTGAGTTTCTATTCGAGGACGAGGGCTGCGCTCCTGCCGAGGCGCTCCCGTCGCTCAACCTTCAGGAAATGGAACGCCACCTGCTCCTCAAGGCCCTGAAAGTGGCCTCAGGCAACCGGACCGAAGCGGCAAAGCTGCTTGGGGTCGCCCGCAGCACGCTGTTTGAAATGCTCAAACGGCATCGGGTCCGGGCAAGCCCGGGTGCACCTGTCATCGAGACCGGAGTCTATTGAATCAGGAACTTGCTGAAGTGGATCCCCTTGACCCTTCCAGAGGCAAGCCAGCCGTTGAGACGATCGCGTATGCGCTCACGGACCATGTCCTTGCCTTTGGGGGTCATGAGGTCCTCACGTGTGAGGCCCGTCAGGGCCCCCACAGCCGCAAGAACCTCGTTTCGGGCAGGAACGAGGCCCCCTGACACCCACCTCCCCGTATTGCCGGAATCAAACTCAACGGCGATCTCGACCTCGAGCCTCAACCCGCTCCGGCCGGGCCGTCCATCCCCCATGCCCACCAGACCGATTTGAAATTCACCCAGATTCACAGTGGCAGCCTGGATCTCGGCCAGTGCAGCGTTTTTCTGAGCGAGCTCCTCCATCGCACTGAAGGCGCAGGACATTTCCACACAGGGCTCGTTCTTTTTCAGGCGGGCGGCCCGGTCCTGGGCTAGCTTCCGGTGACGCAGGTATCGGGTGGTCGAGACGCCGACCACCAGCAGGACCCCGATCAGACTCAGCACAAACAGGATCGCCATGGGCCGGCGCTCACTCTCCTTGCCCACGAGGGCATTCCAGATCTTGCCCGCGGCCCGCGCCCAGGCGCGTTTCTTCTCGAGTTCATCCGAGCTCATGGGCTTGATTCTACCCCGAAAAGTCCAAAATTTCCCAAGCCTTTCCCGGCTTTATCTCAAGCCTGCGGCATGCTAGCTTCGGACCATCCATGGACGCCTTTTTTGAATTTGAAAAGCCGATCGTGAACCTTGAAAAGAAGCTGCTCGACCTGCGCGAACTCAGCCGGCAGGAGGGCGTCGACTTCAGCCAGGAAATCGAAATCCTCGAAAAGAAGGTCGCCCAGCTGATCGATCAGACCTACGCAAAGCTCAGTCCCTGGCAGCGTGTGCAGCTCTCGAGGCATCCCAACCGCCCCTACACGCGCGATTACATCGATGCGCTCTTTCCTGATTTTCTCGAACTCCAGGGGGATCGCACCTTCGGTGACGACCAGGCGATCCTGGGCGGCACGGCCACCTGGAAGGGGCGCCCGATCCTGATTATCGGCCATCAAAAGGGCCGCTCGACCAAGCAAAAGATGGAGCGAAACTTTGGCATGGCCCGCCCCGAGGGCTATCGCAAGGCGATGCGCCTCATGGAGCTGGCCGAGCGCTCGCGCATGCCCATCCTCACGCTCATCGACACTCCCGGAGCCTACCCCGGCCTCGATGCCGAAGAACGTGGACAGTCGCAGGCGATCGCAGAGAGCATCCGCCTCATGTTCGGCCTGACCGTGCCGGTGGTGGCGCTGGTGATCGGAGAAGGCGGCTCGGGCGGTGCGCTTGCCATTGGTGTCGCCAACCGTGTCCTCATGCAGGAGTACAGCGTCTACTCAGTCATCTCGCCCGAAAGCTGCGCTTCGATTTTGTGGAGCGACTCCACGCTTGCCGAAAGGGCCGCAGAGAAGCTCAAGATGACCCCGCCTGATCTACTGAGGCTCGACATCATCGACGAAGTGATCGACGAGCCCAAGGGCGGTGCCCATCGGAGCTGGGAGACCACTTTTGAAAACGTTCGCAAAGCCCTCGATAAGCACCTGACAGCCCTGTGCAGGACGCTCGACAAGGATCCGGGAAAACTCTCTGAAGAACGCCTGAAAAAGTTCAGGAAAATGGGCGAAATTTCGATCGGCGGAGTCTCTCGCAACAAATGAAGAACCAAGCCCAACCTCCGTGCGGCCCGCTCTCCATGACAGGCTTCGGCTCGGCCGAAGCTACCGTGGGAGGCCGCAAGTACCGGCTTGAACTTCGGTCGGTGAACCACCGATTCCTCGATCTCAAGATCCGTGTTCCCCGGGAGCTGGCCGCGCACGAATCCCGGATCCGCTTGGCTGTCCAGGCCCGGATCACCCGGGGTGCCGTTGAACTGAAGCTCGAAGGCGCCTCCGCCGAGGCCGGTGCAGCCCAGCTCCCGCCCGTGAGGCTGAACCTGGATCGCGCGCGACAGGTGCATGCCGCACTCGAGAACCTCAGAAGCGAGCTCGGAATCGGGCAACCGCTCACCGTCCGGGACATCACCCGTTACGGCGATGTCTTCATGGAGGGCGATGCCGCCCATGCATCGACCGACACTGATGGAGACTCCGCATGGGAAAACCATCTGCAGCCTCTCATCCAGAGCGGCCTCGATGAGCTGCTTTCGATGCGTGAGCGCGAAGGTCGCGCCCTAGCCTCGATCCTGCTTTCCGGCATGGACGAGATCGCCGGCGTTATCACCGAAATCCGTCGCCTCCGGACCTCGAGCGAGGCTGAAATCAAGACCCGGATCAGCGAGAAGTTGCGGCGCGTTCTCGATGCTTTTCCGCTTGAACCGGCCCCCTCACAGGCACTGCTCGAGACGAGGGTCGCTCAAGAGCTGGCACTCGTCCTGGATCGCACTGACATCCAAGAAGAGCTGGACCGTTTCGTAGGGCATATTGCCCACTTCAAGAAAACCCTGTCCGACGGACAGCAGCTCGGGCGCAAGCTCGAGTTCATCCTCCAGGAGCTTGGCAGGGAGATCAATACGCTGGGCAACAAGGCGCAGGATCTCGGCATCAGCCATCATGTCGTGGCGGTCAAGGTCCGGCTCGAACAACTGAGGGAGCAGGTCCTGAACCTGGCTTGATCGAACCCAATGGCCTCCCACTCCTCCCCCAGACTGATCGTCCTCTCCGCCCCCTCCGGGGCCGGCAAGACCACGCTCTGCCAGAGGCTGCTTGCCGACATCCAATCGATCCGTCTCTCGATCTCAACGACGACCCGCGCCCCGCGCGGCCAGGAAAAAAACGGCGTGCACTACCATTTCGTGGACTCTGCTGTCTTCGAAAGGGAAATCCAGGACGGATACTTTGCCGAGTGGGCAAAGGTGCACGGCAACTACTACGGCACCTCTCGTCGAACCCTTGAAGAGTTCTTCCGAAACGGCTTCTCGGTTCTCTTGGATATCGACGTACAGGGTGCGGCAAGCCTGAAGAGGGCCTACGGTCCGCGCTGCTCCACGATCTTCATCGCGCCGCCCAGCATGGAGGTCCTCGAGTCCCGCCTGCGCTCGCGGGGCACCGACCTCGAGGACTCGATCCGCCGGCGCCTCAAAAATGCAGCCGAAGAAATGGCGCGGGCCAGCGAGTTCGACCACCGGCTCGTGAACGACGACCTCGAAGGCACCTACTCCCGCCTCAGCTCTCTGGTCACGAGCATCCTCTCCGGGGGAGGAGCCTGACCATGGCCAAGCATGCCGAGGCAACGCTGGATACGATCTGCAATACGCTCTTGAGTTATTATCCCGATGCCAAGGTGGATTTGGTGCGCAAGGCACACGAGTTCGCTTCCCATGCGCATCGCAACCAGAAGCGCTCGAGTGGTGATCCCTACATCATCCATCCCACTGAGGTGGCCCAGACTCTTGCCGAGCTCAAGCTCGACATCCCGAGCATCGTCACGGGACTGCTCCACGACACGGTCGAGGATACCGATGCCACGCTCGAGGAGATCGAAAAGCTCTTCGGGAGGGACGTGGCAGAGCTCGTTGATGGCGTCACCAAACTCAACAAGATCACCTTCAAGACGAGCGAGGAAAAGCAGGCCGAAAACTTCCGCAAGATGGTGCTCGCGATGTCCAAGGACATCCGCGTGATCCTGATCAAGCTCTGCGATCGCCTGAACAACATGAGAACGCTCGAGCACCTCTCGTCGGCCAAGCAAAAGACGATCTCTCAGGAGACGCTCGACATTTACGCCCCCATTGCAAACCGCCTGGGCATCAGCTGGCTCAAGATCGATCTCGAGGACCTCTGCCTCCGCTACCTGCATCCGGATGCGTACTACAAGCTTGCCCAGAAGGTCTCCAAGAAGAAGACCGAGCGCGAGGACTACACGGATGAGGTAGCGCAGATCCTGCACGAAAAGCTCGGCGAGTACGACATGCGCGCGACCGTCTCGGGGCGCGCCAAACACTTCTACTCCATCTACAAGAAGATGGAGCGTAGAAGCGCCGACTTCGACCAGATCAACGACATGATCGCGTTTCGCATCATCGTTGAGAACATCACCGAGTGCTACAAGGCGCTCGGCGTGATCCATGCGACCTACAAGCCGGTTCCGGGGCGCTTCAAGGACTACATCGCCATGCCCAAGGCCAACGGCTATCAGTCGCTGCACACGACCGTGATTGGCCCGCACGGCGAGAGGGTGGAGATCCAGATCCGGACCCAGGAGATGCACAACGTCGCCGAATCAGGCATCGCTGCGCACTGGAAGTACAAAGAGGGCAAGTTCGACTCCTCTTCGCGCGAAAACATCGAATGGGTGCACCGCCTGCTCGAGTGGAACAAGGACCTCCTCGATCCGAACGAGTTCATGGAGACGGTCAAGATCGACCTGTTTGCCGAGGACGTCTTCGTCTTCACGCCGAAGGGCGAGGTCCGCGAGCTCCCGCACGGCGCCACGCCGCTTGATTTTGCCTACGCAATCCACACGGATGTGGGCAATAAGTGCGTGGGCGCCAAGATCAATGGCAAGATCATCCCGCTCAAGCACCGGCTCAAGTCGGGCGACACGGTCGAGATCATCACCTCACCCACCCAGACGCCTTCCAAGGACTGGCTCAAGATCGTCAAGACTTCGAGGGCAAAGGCCAAGATCCGCGCCTACATCAAGACCCAGGAGCGCGATCGCGCCCATCAGCTCGGAAAAGAGCTGCTCGAGCGATCGCTCAAGGCCTTCGATCGCACCATCGCCAAGGCCGAAAAGAGCGGCGAGATGCTCCGTGCCGGGCAGGACTTCCAGGTGCGTAACCTCGAGGAGCTCTACATCGCCGTCGGCTACGGCAGGATCCTGCCCGAGCAGATCCTGGATCAGGTGGTTCCCAAGGAAGAGCGCGAGGCCATCCGCAAGGCCAGAAAAGACGCCGACAAGGAGGAGGCACCGAGCTTCCTCAAGAAGGTCTTTGCCTCGGCCCAAAAGCGAAGCCCCACCAAGAATGCCATCATCGTCTCGAATCTCTCGGACGTGCTGATTCGCTTTGGCCGCTGCTGCAATCCGCTGCCCGGTGACAGCGTCGTGGGCTTCATCACCCGCGGCCGGGGCGTGACCGTGCACACTGCGACCTGCGCCAAGGGGCTCGACAATGACCAGGAGCGCCGGGTCGAAGTGCGCTGGAACATCCAGGAAAAGGGAAACATCGTCCGGATCGTCAAGATCCGGGTGGTCTCAATCGACCAGCCGGGACTGCTGGCACTCATGTCACAGACCATCTCGGCCTGCGCGGTCAACATCGCGTCGGCCAATATCCGCACCACCAAGGACAAAAAGGCCATCGCACTGTTCGAAGTGCAGGTGCCCGACACGGGTCAGCTCCAAAAGGTGCTGAGCGCCCTTGAAGCCAAGCAGGGCGTGATTCTGGTCGAGCGCGTCCGGTCCTAGACCGCTGTCAGCGCCCGAGCGGGGTCCAGAGCAGGTCGCTGGGGCGCTGGCCTGCCTTGAGTGCCGCATCAAACTCCGACAGGCGACGCTTTTGCTCCTCGCGAAGCGACTTCTCGGCCGCAATCTGGTCGCTTTTGCGACCCTTCCATTCGGCGGCCAGAAGCTGGTCCAGTGATCGTCTGCGTGCCACAAGCTCGCGCATGTATTCGCGCCTCTTTGAGGGCTGCGGATTCTCGCTGAAGAACTCCCGCCTCTCGGTGTTGAGCTCCCGCCTGCGTGCCTTTTGAGAGGCCTGAAGGTCAGCCCTCTCGGCACGATGACGTTGATGCAGGGCCCGGGTCTCGTTTTCAAGCGCCCGAACGAAGGACTTTCTCAGCGCGGTCTTCTGCTTGGCCCCCAATGCCGGAGCGGCTGGTCGTGCCGAGGGCACGACCTCGGGGTCCCCGGCCACGGCCTGCACGCCTGACAAAAATAGCACTGCCGCCAAGAACCAGGAACCCATGCGCACTGACAAGGAAACTCTCCCTTACTTGATCACCTGGATTCGGGTGATCGCAAATCCCCACTCCGTGTAGGAAGTGTCCGAGCTCAGACGGATCTGAAGCTGGTCACCGGCTACATAGTCGGAGGTCACGTTCGAGTACTTCCCGGAGAAGGTCTCCGACACGACACCCGAGGCGTCTTCGACCGAAACGGAGTCATATTGCTTTTCAGTCTGGATGCGATCAAACACCACGCGAATGAACTTGGCTCCGGGCTCACGAACCTGGAATACGAGATCCGCATTGTTCGTGTAGGGATGCCGAGACTCGATCTTGCGAGCCACGTCCACCCAGGCGTTGGGGTCGGGCTCGTTTGAGGGAGGCGCGATGTTGTTCACGGCCTGGAAGGCATTGACTCTGCCGCGAGCCAGAACCGTCGAACGAAGCCCACGGATCGAATCGCTGGTACGAATGAGCCGTGACTTGATTTCGGAATAAGAGAGCGACGAATCGGCTGCCAGCATGAGGGCTGCAATGCCCGAAACCTGGGGGCAGGCCATCGATGTGCCGCTCAGTGACTTGTAGGTTGAGCCCATGTAGGTGCTGAGGATGCGAACTCCCGGAGCGGCGACATGGACACTGCGCTTTCCGAAGTTCGAGAAGCTTGCGAGGACATCCTGGTTGTCCAGAGCAGCAACTGAAACCACGTTGTCGACCTCATAAGATGCGGGATACGTGGGCTGGGCATCGTTGTCGGAACCGTCGTTCCCCGCAGCAGCGACAAACAGGATTCCAGCGTTGCGCGCGGCCTCGATGGCCTCGAGCATGAGGGCCGAATGCCCTCCGCCGCCCCAGCTGTTGCTCATCACATTGACCTTCATCAAGGTGGCGTATTTGATCGACTCAAGCGCCCCTTCAAGCGAACCACTCCCCTGTGAATCCAGGAACTTCACGGGCATCAGGCTCACGCCCCAGTTCACACCTGCCACGCCGGTCCCGTTGTCTCCCCTTGCGCCAATGCTGCCGGCACAGTGAGTTCCATGGCCTTGGTCGTCGGAGGAATTACGTCCCGACTTCGCAAAGTTCCAGCCATGGGTATCGTCAATGAACCCGTTTCCGTCGTCGTCCTTGCGATTATTGGCAAGTGCGCCGGACTCGCCCACATTGGTGTACAGGTTCTGCGCGAGGTCCGGATGGTCCCACTGGATGCCAGTGTCAATCACCGCCACCACGATCTTCTCAGAGCCGGTCTGCCCGGCTTCCCAGACCGGAAGGACGCCAATATCCGCCCCGGGCTTGCCCGCCGCACCGCTCGAATCCGACTGACCCGTATTGGACAGGTGCCAGAGGTCCTTGAACTTCGGGTCATTGGGAACTCCCGAAGCCGACATGCGGTAGAGGTAATTGGGCTCGACCCGTTCGATCCTCGGGTCTGAGCGAAAGTTCTGCATCACGCCCTGAAGGCTCGAGTCATCGGCAAGGCGAATCCGCGCCAGGCTGGGATCGGTCTTGAGCGCGCGAACATTCAAGATTTGGGCACCGCCCGAGAGTGCATGCCAATCGTTCTGGGCCAACGAGTGGAGGCCAGTTGTGCCAGGCTTGAACTTGACGATGAATTCACCGGGGACATGCGGAGCGCCGGCATGGGAAAAGGTCCCCACCGCAGCAGCCACCACAAACCCAGAACACACCACTCCCCAGAAACGCTTCCCTGCTCCCATCGACGCCCTCCCTTGGCATTCGAACCCAGCTCCTTCAATGGAGCTCCACACACACCGGGTACTTCAATTGGTTTAGAGAGATTACGAGTTGACGCGCGAATCCGTCAAGTGACGCACGTCACGAATCCGCAGGGTGGGTGTTGCATTGCCCCGAAAACGATTCAGCTCAGGAACTCCTGCCCACTCCCAGGGTGACTCCCGCGTCGCCAGCAGCCACTCGAGGTGCTCGGCGGCATTGAACCAGATAGCTTCAGTCTGGATTCCGCCACTTTCCAGGACGAGCTTCAGGTGGCGCTCTTTCAAGACGCGATGCCCAAGAATGCGAGCCCGCACCGCAAACACTGGCTCGGGATTGCCAGGCCCGAACGGCCCCATGCGCTCCAGCTCTGCCAATGCCTTTTTGGACAAGTCCTCGAGGCCCACTGCACGCTCAACCTGCAGCACCCGCTTCTCGGCGTCCTCAGGGAGCTCGGAGAGCGCCTGATCAAATTGCTCCGCAAAAGCATCCACCGCCACCAGATCCAGCGTGACTCCTGCAGCGTGGGCATGCCCGCCAAAGGCCTTGAGGTGCTCACGGCTCCGCCTGAGCGCCTCAAGAACGTCCTTGCCGGCAAAGCTCCGGGCGCTCCCCTTGGCATGGTCTTCACGCAGGCTCAGCACGATGGCAGGCCTCCGAAAAGTCTCGACCACTCTCGAAGCGACGATCCCCACGACCCCTTCGTGCCAGGAAGCATCTCCCACCACGACCCCATGGCGAAATCGGCCCTCGGAAATGCCTTGCTCCACACGTACTTTCACTTCATCCCAGATTCGATCCTGGATCTGGGCGCGCTCGGCATTGACGGACTCAAGCAACTGGGCAAGCTCTCGTGCGCGCGCGGGATCCTCGGTGGTGAGAAGCTCGAGCGCAGTTGCAGCAGAACCCAGCCTCCCCGAGGCATTGATCCGGGGCCCGATGACGAACCCCAGATGCCCCGGACTGAGGTCGCGATCCCCGACTCCTGCCGCTTGCAGCAGGGCGCGAACGCCTGGCTTGCGGGAGCTCTTGAGCACCTCCATGCCATGGCGCACGAGCACATGGTTGTCACCGGTGAGCGGCACCATGTCGGCAGCAGTGGCCATCACCACGAGATCGAGGTGCTGCTTCAGGTTGGGTTCGCCTCCCGGCGCCCACCAGCCCTGCTCGCGCCCTGCGGCCCGAAGTGCCACACAGAGAAAAAAAGCCAGTCCGCACCCGCAAAGCTGCCTGAGGCCGCTCGAACAGTCCGGGCGCTGGGGGTTCACAACCGCAAGCGCAGGAGGCAGCCCCCTTGTGGCATCGAGCTGATGGTGATCCACGACAATCAGCTCAAGACCGAGCTCTCGCGCACGCTCAGCTGCCGCAAACGAGGTGATCCCGCAATCGACTGTGACGAGGACCGCTGCCCCCGACTCATGCGCTTCTTCGACGGCCCGGACGTTCAGCCCGTAACCATCCTTGAAGCGATCGGGCTGACGAATCTGATGCGATAGACCGATCTCGCGAAAAAACCAGCCGAGTAGCGCCGCCCCGGTGGTTCCATCCACGTCATAGTCGCCAAAAACCCAGGCCGTTCCGCCATCGTTTTTAAGCTGCACGAGGCGCGAAACCGCCTCACGCATGCCCGCAAGCTCAAATACCGAGGTGAGCCTTTCGAGCCGGGGAGAGAGAAATTCCGCGATGTGTGAGGCATCCTGAAGCCCGCGGCTCGCACAAAGATCGAGCGTCAGCGGCTCAAGACCGGTCTCCCGCTGCAAGGACTCGGTCCACTGCCGAGGCAGGGCCTCGTCGCGGAATCGCCACTCGCGCGGCTCGTAGCTCACGACTGGAACTTGGGTTCCGGACGCACCACGATCTTCTTCTTGGCGGAGCCCCCGCCCATCTTCTGCTGGAGCTCACGCTTCTGGCGATACTTCGTAAAGTAGATCACGAAGGCACTCGCGACGAAGATCGAGCTGTACGAGCCGATGATGATTCCGATGGCAAACGTGAACGCAAAGTCATGAATCACAGGCCCGCCAAATGCCCACAGGGCGGCTGCCGAGAAGAACGTCGTCAGCGAGGTCAGGATCGTGCGTCCGAGCGTCTCGTTCGTGGCTTTGTTCACGGCGTCTTCGATCGTGAGCTTGGGATGGGCATGCAGCGTCTCTCGAACGCGGTCAAACACGATGATCGTATCGTTGTTGGAATAGCCGATCAGCGCGAGCAGGGCTGCGAGCGTGAGCAGGTCGAACTGCTTTTGCGTCACGACGAATACGCCGAGCACGAGCACGGTGTCGTGAAAGAGCGCGAGCACCGCCCCCGGGGCATAGCGAACGTCAAAACGCACAGCCACGTACACGAGGATGCACAGCAAGGCATAGAACATGGAGAGGAAGCCGCTCGTACGCAGGCTGCTACCGGCAGCCAAGGTACGTTCCACTCCG
>CAIOHW010000110.1 GCA_903858195.1 Oligoflexia bacterium
GCAAAATCCATCTGAATCAGGTTCTCAACCCCGTAGGCACGTCCCGTGCCGCCGTTTGAAAAGTTCGTGCCGTCTGTGACCGGAATGACGAGCTTCGAAAAATCGCGGTAAAAGACCCCGCCGTTCCACCGTACGCCTCGCGTGCCTCCGCCTCGGTAGTCGCGCTCAAATCCCGCTGATGCATGGGTCGCCCGCGGGCTCTCGATCTGGGTGTTGCCAAACGTCGGGCTCGACTGCTGCTCCAAGGGTGACTGCGCGTAGGTGCCGGTGGCGGCCCGAAGCGCAAGCCCGGGCGCCGCTTCATAGCGCGAGGCCAGTCGAAAGAGCGGGGCAAACTCGCGGCGGTCACTCCAGCTGTTGCGGGTGTACTCGAGGCGGGTGGATGGCAACAGGGTCAGTCGGGAGGACGCCTTGATCTCGTTTCGCCAGTAGAGGCCAAGCCTCGGCGATCGCGTATCGAGCCCCACCTGCCTCAGATCTCCGCTTGAAAAGGGGTTTGGCACCCCGCCGTTGAAGTAGACGCTCGGGAGCAGGATGTCGACTCTGGCCCAGTTGTAGCGGTGGTCAAAGCCCCACTGTGAGGTCCAGCGGCGCGACATCTCTCGCTCGACTTCGCCCCGTGTGGTGAGCGCCCAGGTCGTGATCGCAAAGTTGTTGTCAGCCGTATCAAACGAAATCCAGTCGCGCCCAAGCCCCAGCGACCAGCGCGAAGTGGTGATGCGGCTGTGGCGGTGGGTGAGCTGCGGGATCAGGCGAAAAAACCGGGTCGATGTCTCAAATTCGCCCCGGATGCCAGGGTCGCCACCTGCAGGCTGACTGAGCAAAAACGACAGCTTGTCGCTCGAACCTACCGCAACGAACTTGAAGTCATCACGAGGGGTGAGCGGGCGCTCGTAGATGCCGACGACATCGCCAAAACTCGGGGCGAGAGTCAGGTTGAAGGCTTCGTTGTCGCGGGTGGCGGCCTTGAGAAGCGGGCCGATGTAGCTCTGGCGCGCTCCGAGCAAAAAACGGCCCTTTTCGCCCGTGGGTCCTTCGACATAGCCGCCCGCATTGATCAGGTCGACAAACGCGAGCGCATGCACGCGGTCCGATCGGGGCGAGCGAGTCCACACGCCCACCAGTCCGCCGAGGGCTCGACCGTACTCAGGGCCGTAGCCTGCAGTGAGGTAGTCGACGCGGTCGAGTGCGTCGGGAAGTACGACCGAACTCAGGCCTCCGAAGTGGAAGATGATCGGAACTTCGTGGCCATCGATCAGGTAGCGCGTGTCGTCGGGCGCCGAGCCTTGGATGATGACCTGTGAGCTAAAGGGTGCGGGACGGTTCACACCCGGCAGGTTCTGAATGGCCTTGAGGGGGTCTCCTCCTGCGCCCGGAAGCGTCTTGATCTGTGAGGCCTTGAGTGAGCGGCGTGAATCGTCGCGGCGGGTCTTTTGGTCGGTGACCGTGGTTTCGTACTCGCCGTAGGCAGCGCGCTCGACATAGAGCATGCGCGCAGTAGTGTCGCCTGAGGCAAGCAGGTCCTGCTGTTCGAGCTTCAAGAAGCCCGCCGCATTCACCACCAGGCTCAGGGGGCCCTCGGGTACGTCGTCAAACCGAAATGAGCCTTTGGCATCGGTCACGGCCTTGAGTTTGTGGGGCAATATAAAGACAGGCGTGTCGATCAGGGGGTTACGCGTTCCGCGCTCGAGCACCCGTCCTGAGAGTGGGGCCGCGAGGGCAGGCTTGCCCAGTACCGAGGTGAGTGCCACGCCGAAAACAACAAGAAAACGAGCGGGATGTTTCATGGCGATCAAAACCCGATCTCGATGGGAAGGCTCACCGCACCGCGGTCATCGCGCAAGATCACGAGTCCAAGCGGTGCGCCCGAGTCAGGCGGAGTCCAGGAGTTCGATGAATCGCCATCGGTGCGTGAAAATTCGAACTCGCCATCGGTCGTGTACCAGCTCGCCGTGAGCTTTTCGGTGCGCGAGAGGGTGGCCCCGGTCGAGCTCACCACCGTGTATGAGTCGGCGCTTGAGGCAAGCACCGGGGTTAGGTCTGACTTTTCGGTCGGAAAAGTGAGTGGAGTTCCTGCCACAAGTCCGGTGATTGAGGTGATCGACACCGGTCCATTGAGCTCCGCGCCCGTGCGCGAAGTGACGATGATGCGCCTAAACGAGCGCACGGTGTCGCTTCCGGCTGAGAGCGAGTAGGTGAGGAGCAGCGCCACTCCGTTTGAGGCCTGGGCCGAGGGCAGTGCAGCCAAAATCCCCGCAGGCACCGTCACGCTGATCTGGTCTCCCGCACCGACTGCGCCCGAAAAAATGGCGGAGGTGAGCGGGGCCTCGGCGGCAAGGATGCTGCCTGATCCGCTTGAGATCAGCGTGGGCCCGCAAACGGGCGAGGCGCCAAAGGCAATCCCGGGGTCGGTGCAGAAGGCCCATTCGTAGTCGAGGGTCCGGGCTCCGGATCCGGAAGCGGACGAGTAATCGCTCACGATTGGAGTGATCGTCACCGTGTCGCCTTCGTTGGTCTCGGGCTTGTCGGCACTCAGACCGAGGACGCGGAGCGGGCCAAGTTCCTGGGGCTTGGGGAGCTTGTCGCTGCCGCAGGCCGAGAGCATGAGGCAGGCAACACCCAGAACGAAACTATTCGAGCACAAAGCGATAGGCATATCGAATCCTCACGGCAACCGACTGGTCGCCCACGCGGGCGGGTTTAAAAACGAGTTTTCTTGCAGCCTCGATCGCCGCCTGATCGAGCGATGCGAACAGGGGTTTCAGCAGCTGGGCCTGCCTCACGCGGCCTTCGGCATCAATCAGGAGGTCGAGGAGTACGGCTCCCTGCACGCCTGCCTTTTTTGCGTCAGCGGGGTAGGGCACCCGAAAGTCACCCACGAGTACGGGCATCTGGCTGACGAGATAGTCATCAGTGGGAATCGGGAGCGAATCGGCGTCGTCGTCCCGAAGCTTGGTCTGATCCTCGGCCTTGGCAAGCGTGTTTCCGGCCTTGGCCTCGGGCGCTGCAGCGTCAGAGCTCGTGATGGATTTTCTAGAAAGGCCAAAAACAGCGCGGCTTTTGGGAGCGGGGGGCTTGGGAGCCGCGCGGGGCTCAAGCGGCATGGCAGCCGGGCGCGGGGCTTCGATCACATCAAACGGAATTTCGGTCGTGGGTGCAAACTGAAGGGAGAGCTTTGGAGCATAGGTCACGGCCAGGGCAACTGCAGTGATCGCGGAATTCGAAAGAACGCCTTCATAGTCTCTGCAA
>CAIOHW010000111.1 GCA_903858195.1 Oligoflexia bacterium
AGCTACACCCAGTTCGTCTGGAACACGATCGCCCTGCCCAGCCCGGGCCCGCGCGAGTACCGCTTCCGCATCCTGCCGGGGATGACGCACGAGTACCCGAGCGGCACGAACTACGTGGTCGACTATGTCCCGATCTTCTACAGCTGGATGAGCCAGTACACGCGCTAGCCGCGGCAGGCACTCGGCGCAGGTTTCCTTCTAGAGTATCCGCACAGGGTCTCCGCAGACGGCCGAACCTGTCACCCATATGCGTGCACTCAGGTGTTACCAAGGTGCCCAGCATTTACACCCTCAACCGCTAGGGGCAACGCCGTGATCGAGTGCTCATTCAGCACGCTCCCCTTCGAGCTCCTCGACAGGAAGACCTTCGGCGACTAGGAGCACGACCAGCCGGCGATCGCCGAGTGGATCGACGGCTTCCACAACCCGCAGCGGAGGCGCTCGACCAGCGGCAACGCCAGTCCCATCCAGTTCAAACTCGCTTGGCAGATAGGCCGACGAAGGACATACTCAAGCTGTCCACAAGAGTTGGGCAAGCCAATGGGACAATCGCGAATGAGAATTTGAATGGCGAGTCTACAAATAGCAGGTCCATCTCCCAGCGAAGAAGGACTGCACCGACGAGGGCTCGCCACCCCCATGGACCTCGTTTTGGGGCCACTACGTATCTCGCGACTCGAACCTGAGACCCGCGCACTCGGCCCTGGGCAACGCGCGGTCGTTTGGTTCCAAGGCTGCACGCTGTCCTGCGGAGGCTGCATCGCAGCAAGCATGAACGCCGCGCCCCCGATGCTGCGGACGACGCCCCGGGCACTCGCGGACTGGATCCTCTCGACGGGGATAGATGGATTCACGCTCTCCGGGGGCGATCCCTTCGATCAGCCGCTCGACGCGCTCGCCGAGCTACTTGAAATCGTCCGTTCGGAATCGCCGCTGGGCGCGATGGTGTACACCGGCCGGACGTTGTCACAACTTCAATGCCTCGACGATCCGAACGCACTTCGCTGCCTCCGCGCGATCGACATCCTTGTCGACGGCCCATACATCGAGGAACTCAACGACGGCCTCGGATGGCGCGGCTCCAGCAATCAGGTGGTCCATGTGATAGGGCCACGATCGGCCGGCGCAGAAGCCGGGGCGGTCACGACTCGCAAACTCGAACTGCGCGTCGCTCCCAATGGCCTTGTCTCCTTTACCGGGCTTCCTGCTCGCAAGCGGGGCTGCGACATGGGGTCGCGACTCGAATTCGCTGCAGGCAATCGAAGCGCTAGCGAATCGCAGAACGAAGGAGAAATGCATTGAGCGGCCCGAAGTCGACATATGTGCGCCCAAGCCTCTCGCGAGCAGCTCGCCAGCGGCTCCACCACCTGCTTCCGATGCTGAAGAAAGCAGAGTCTGAGGCCTGCAGCGCCAGCTCGAGATCGGATCTTGAGCGGCTTGAACGTCTGATTGAATCGCTCCGAGCCGAGCTCTCGCAGTTCCGCACGGCTGCCGAGCGTCGGGGGGAGGCTCTCG
>CAIOHW010000112.1 GCA_903858195.1 Oligoflexia bacterium
AGGTCGTCAACGGGATACAGCAGAAGCCCATTGAGGGCGTGTCGATGGTCTATTCGTTTGACGACATCAAGGCCAAGGATCGGCGGACGACGCAGTATTTCGAGCTGGCCACCAACCGTGCGATTTATCACGACGGCTGGGTTGCGTGTAGCAAGTACGGCTTCCCCTGGGAAACTCTCGGTCGCAACATGGATTTCCTGAAAGCGCCGTGGGAGCTGTACAACATCAATGAGGACTTCAGCCAGGCCGAGGACCTCGCGAAGATGGAACCGGAGAAGCTCAAGGAGTTGCAGGCTCTGTTTATGGAGGAAGCGAGAAAGTATGACGTCTTCCCACTCGATCCTCGTTTTTCAGAGCGGTTCGACCCCAGCTTGCGAGTCTCCGGCGAACCGAAAACCAGTTGGACGTTTTTCGGCAACAACGTCTGGTTGCCGGAGCCGATCGGTCCGCAGCTCTTCCCGCGTAGTCACACAATGACAGCGGAGTTGAACATTCCGAAGGGCGGAGCAGAAGGTGTCGTGACCTGTGCGGGCGCCTTCTCAGCCGGATGGTCGCTCTATGTGAAGGGCGGCAAACCCGTGTTCCGCTACACGTTCTTTGAAGTGGCGGATGTGACCATCAATGGCACAGAATCACTCCCCGATGGAAAAGTAATTCTGAAGACAGAGTTCACCCCGGACGGCTCGAAAGAAGGCGGCGGCACGCTCAAACTGTTCGTCAACGGAAAGCCCGCTGGCGAGGGAAAGCTGAAGCGATCGGTGTTCCGGCACGGTCTGGAACCGTTCGAGGTCGGACGCGACTCCATCACTCCGGTCTCGCCGGATTACACGACTCCGTTCGCATTCACCGGGACGATCGAGAAGATGACGTTCGAGTTGACCAAGAAGTCCCCCTGATGAGAACGCTCCACTCGACTTGATCATTTGCTCGCGATATCTGCTCGCGATATCATCGATCAGGCAGAGACTCGACTCTCCTTTGGATCAATCGATCATGCCAAAATGCCAGATTCGGGCGGTTTTGTTCGCACTCAGCTTCTGCCTGGGCATGGGATTCACTGCGTTGATCCAGGCGCAGGACGTTCTGCCTAAACCACCACAACCGTTCAAGGGGACGATCAATCTGCGGGCGAAGGAGTCGGTCTCCGATTTCCCGCAGCCGGTCCAGGCTCCGAAGGGAGCTCCGAACGTGTTGCTGGTTCTGCTGGACGATGTGGGGTTCGGAGCAACGAGTACCTTTGGCGGACCTTGCCAGACGCCCACATTCACCGCACTCGCGAATACGGGGCTCAAGTACAACCGGTTCCACACAACAGCTCTGTGCAGTCCGACAAGGGCCGCATTGATTACCGGACGGAATCATCACACAGTTCACACCGGGGTCATTACTGAAGCGGCGACCGGTTTTCCCGGGTATGACTCGGTGATGCAGAAGGACACGGCGACTGTCGCTGAAGTTCTCAAGCAGAACGGCTACGGCACAGCCTGGTTCGGCAAGAACCACAACGTCCCGGATTGGCAGACGAGTCAGGCCGGGCCATTCGATCTGTGGCCAACAGGACTTGGGTTTGACCACTTCTACGGTTTCATTGGGGGAGACACGAGTCAGTGGCGACCCGCTGTGACCGAAGGCACAAAACCGATAGAGCCGTACCTTGGTAAGCCGGATTACAATTTCGACTACGATATCGCTGACCAAGCCATTCGATGGATCGGGATGCAGAAGGCGGTCGCTCCCGACAAACCGTTCTTCTGTTACTACGCCCCGGGAGCCACCCATGCCCCTCACCACCCCAAACCTGAGTGGGTGGCGAAGTACAAGGGGAAGTTCGACCAGGGGTGGGACAAGGTCCGGGAAGAAACGTTCGCTCGACAAAAGCAGCTGGGAGTCATTCCCGCGGACACGAAGCTGAATCCACTCGCACCGGGAATCCAAGCCTGGGACACCTGCACTCCGGAAGAGAAGAGGGTCTACGCCCGTTTCATGGAGGTCTACGCGGGCTTCCTGGAGCAGACCGACTACAACGTAGGGCGAGTGATCGAGTCGATCCGTCAGAAAGGTGAACTCGATAACACTTTGGTCATCTACATCGCTGGGGATAACGGGGCCAGCGCGGAAGGGAGCCTGCAAGGATTGCTGAATGAGATGACCTTTTTTAACGGCGTGAAGGAAGATCTCCAGCAGGTATTACAACGCGTCGACGAAATTGGGACGTGGAAGACCTATAATCACTATCCTGTGGGTTGGGCTCACGCTATGTGTACCCCCTTCCAATGGACCAAGCAGGTTGCCAGCCACTTCGGCGGCACCCGGAATGGCATGGTGATGTCCTGGCCCCAGGGCATTGCAGCCAAGGGAGAGCTACGCAGTCAGTTTCATCACGTGATCGACATCGTCCCGACGATTCTCGAAGTGACTGGAATCCCAGCTCCGACCTCGGTCAACGGCGTCACGCAGAAGCCGATCGAAGGAGTCAGCATGGCCTACACCTTTGCAGATGCTCAGGCGAAGGGACATCGAACAAAGCAGTACTTCGAGTTGCTCGCCAACCGGGCCATTTACTCAGAGGGCTTTGTGGCTGCGACATCGCCGGTCGGGGCTCCTTGGGATCCGAGCTCATCGAATGCTGACGAGATCACGGGCTACAAATGGGAACTGTATGACACTCACAAGGATTTCTCCGAGGCGGAAGATCTCTCGGCCAAGATGCCGGACAAGCTGAAGGACATGCAGTTGCTCTTCTACGCAGAGGCATCCAAATACAACGTGCTACCGATCGACAACAGCAAGACCGCAAGGCTGGACCCCGCGATCCGTCCGAGCCTGACACGCGGGCGCAAGTCGTTCAATTTTACGGAAGGGATGACCCGCATCCCGGAAGGGGCCAGCCCGGACATCAAGAATAAGTCGTGGTCAATTACCGCTAACGTAGATGTTCAGGCCGACACTAGTGGGATGATCATTACCGCCGGAGGACTGTTCGGTGGGTGGGGATTCTACATGGACCATGGCAAGCCGGTGTTCCACTACAACTTTGTCGATGTGGCGCACTATGACATCGCCGCCAAAGAGCCCCTCTCACCGGGTAAGCATAGACTGCTGATGTCCTTCACCTACGATGGGGGCGGCATTGGTAAGGGAGGCGCAGTTGTGCTCAGCGTCGATGGCCAGGAAGTCGCGAAAGGGCGAGTCGAACGCACGATCCCCATCCGTATTGCTTTGGATGAAACTTTGGATGTTGGCGAGGATGCGGGAACGCCGGTCAATCTCTCCTATGACGTGCCTTTCCAGTTCCAAGGAACGATTGAGAAAGTCACGATCGATCTGAAATAGTCCTCAGGTCGCCCTTCTCGTATTCACTTTGGAATTCAATGAGATTCTCTAAGAGGAGACCGCGCACCGAACCGCCCATACGCGCTTCACCCCTCGGTTCGGTCGTAGGCTCTAGTGCGGTGTCTCATTTTTAAGCGGTCTTATTTGGCCTGCGTGGTGTTTCATCTTCCGGGCCGGGAGGATGGCAACATGCGAGTGGCAGTGCAGATCGAGTTGTCGGACACAGAGCGAGCGGCGCTGGTCAAGTGGTCGCGGGGGCG